>NZ_JAYWVC010000315.1:0-6408 GCF_036281785.1 Streptomyces chiangmaiensis
CGTGGGAGGTGCCCCCAGCACCGAACGCCGCGAGCTTTCCGGCAAACCTTTCCGGCCACAGCACCAGCGGCCGGTTACATGTGTCGCGCAACAAATTCCGGCCCGCCGCCACGCAGATGGAGGCGGGGATGTCCGGCGACCTCGATTCCGGCGGAACGGGCGTGTTCACCCCTTCGGTGCAGCGAACCGCCGCGCCATCCTTCCGCGGTGGCGCGGCGGTCCGTGTCCCTGAGCCGGGGCTCAGACACCCACGAGCTCCCGGCCCTGGTCCGGGTCCCTGCGATCCTCGTCCCGCCGCGTGCGCAGCCCCTCGCCCTCGACGTCCACATTCGGCAGAACGTGGTCCAGCCACTTCGGGAGCCACCAGGCCTTCCTGCCGAGCAGCGCCAGCACCGCCGGGACGAGCGCCATCCGCACCACGAACGCGTCGAAGAAGACCGCGATCGCGAGGCCGAAGCCGATCATCTTGATCATCGACTCGCTGGAGCCGATGAAGCCGGAGAAGACGGCGATCATGATGACCGCGGCAGCGACGACGACCCGCGCGCCGTGCCGGAAGCCGGTGACGATCGCCTGGCCGGGGTTCTCCCCGTGGACGTAGGCCTCGCGCATCCGGGTCACGAGGAAGACTTCGTAGTCCATCGCCAGTCCGAAGACCACGCCCACCATGAAGATCGGCATCATCGACATGACGGGGCCCGTCTCGTCGACGCCCATCAGGCCGGACAGCCAGCCCCATTGGAACACCGCGACCACTGCGCCGAGAGCCGCTGTCACCGAGAGCAGGAAGCCGAGCGCCGCCTTCAGCGGAACCAGGATCGAGCGAAAGACCACGATCAGCAGCAGGAAGGCAAGGCCCACCACCAGCGCCAGATACGGGATCAACGCGTCGTTCAGCTTCTGCGAGACGTCGATGTTCATCGCCGTCGTGCCCGTGACCAGCAGCTTCGCGTCCGTGTCCGCCTGGATGCCGCCGCCCGCCCCACGGATGCCGTGCACCAGGTCCTCGGTGGTGGCCGAGGACGGCTTGGAGCCCGGGACGACCGTGATCATCGCCGTGTCGCCGGACGCGTTGTACGTCGGGGGCGTCACCGTCACGACGTCCCGCATGCCCTTGATGTCGTCCGTCACGGTCGTGACCGCCGCCTTCGGGTGCTCGCTGTCCTTCACATCGACCACGACCATCAGCGGACCGTTGAACCCGGGTCCGAAGCCCTCCGAGAGGAGGTCGTAGGCCCGGCGCTGGGTCGTGGACGCCGGCTGCGCACCGTCGTCCGGCAGGCCCAGCTGAAGCTGGGACGCCGGAACAGCCGCGGCGCCGAGTCCGATCACCCCCAGCAGCAGGACGGCGACCGGGCGCCGCACGACGAAGCTCGCCCAGCGCGTGCCCATGTTCGGCCTGCCCCTCGCGGCGGCGGCCCGGCCGCCGCCCAGCAGCCGGCTCTTCTCGCCCGCCGGCTTGACCCTGCGGCCCGCGTAGCCCAGCAGCGCCGGGATCATCGTCAACGCGATCAGGACCGCGATGGCGACGGTGCCCGCCGCGGCGACACCCATCTTCGTGAGCATCGGGATGTTCACGACCGCGAGACCCACGAGTGCGATCAGGACCGTCAGACCCGCGAAGACCACCGCCGAGCCCGCCGTGCCGACCGCCCGGCCCGCCGCCTCCTCGCGCTCGCGGCCCTCGGCCAGTTCGGCGCGGTAGCGGGAGACGATGAACAGCGCGTAGTCGATGCCGACCGCGAGGCCGATCATCATCGCCAGTGTGGAGGTGGTCGAGCCGAGGTCCAGCACGTTCGCCAGGGCCGTGATCGTGGAGACACCGATGCCGACGCCGATCAGAGCGGTGAACAGGGGCAGCCCGGCCGCCACCAGCGAGCCGAAGGTGACGACGAGGACGACCGCGGCGACCGCGATGCCGATGACCTCCGTCGCGCCCGTCTCCGGTACCGCGGACAGCGCGTCACCGCCGATCTCGACGGTCAGCCCTCCGTCCCGCGCGCTCTGCGCGGTCTGCTTCAGGGCGTCCTTCGAGGCGTCCTGCAGCTCCATGCCGGAGACCTTGTACTTCACCTGCGCATAGGCGATCGTGCCGTCCTTGCTGACGGCGTGCGCGGTGAACGGGTCGGCGACGGAGGCGACCTCGGAGCCGTCACGCAGCTCCCCGACGGTCTTCTCGACGACCGCCTTGTTGTCCTTGGCGGTCACCTTCTCCCCGCCCGGCGCCTTGAAGACGACCCGGGCGGTCGCGCCGTCGGCGCTCATGCCGGGGTAGCGCTGTTCCAGCAGGTCGAAGGCTCTCTGTGCCTCCGTTCCCGGGATGGAGAAGGAGGAGGAGCCCGCTGCGGGGGCACTGGCGGCGCCGACGCCCGCGAGCGTCAGCAGCGCCACCCAGATCAGGGCGACGACATGCCGGCGCCGGAAGGCGAGCCGGCCGAGTTTGTGGAGGAACGTGGCCACGAGGGCGTACTCCCGGTCAGGTCGTGGGGTGTTCAGGGCAGGGGGGATCAGCCCGGCGACGTGAGCGGTGACGTCAGGTGGGGCTAGACGGCGGGTCTGGTCAGGTGGTGGGCACGCCGAGAGCGGGGAGGACCACGGCGTCGATGTACGACGTGAGGAATGCCTGGGTCGGCGGCTGGTCGTCGATCAGGGCACGGGTGGCGAGGCCGCCGATCAGCATGTGCACCAGGAAGTCCAGCGCCGGGCAGTCCGGACGGATCTCGCCCCGCGCGACGGCGCGTTGCAGCACACGCTGGAACTCCGCCGTCTCGGGTTCGATCAGCTGCTCCCGGAACGCCTGGCGCAGGTCGTCGTTCTGGTGGATCGCCATGGCGACGCCCCGCATCAGCGCGGAGTTCTGCTCCATGACGCAGTCGTCCTCGCGCATCACCAGGGCGTGCAGATCACCCCGGAGCGAACCGGTGTCGATCGCGTCGACGGGGCCCGGCTTCCCGTGCCGGATGGCCTTCACCACCAGCTCGGCCTTGCCGCCCCACTGGCGGTAGAGCGTCGCCTTGCTGGACCGCGTACGCGCGGCCACGGCGTCCATCGTCAGGGTGTCGTAGCCGACCTCCCGGAGCAGGTCGAGCACGGCCTCGTACAGTTCGGCCTCTCGCTCGGGGGTGATTCGCGTGCGACGTGCCGCTGCGACCTCGGCCACGCGACTCACCTTCCTGCTCCGCGCCGGAGCCGCAGGCTCCGAACGACACCGTTTCGTACGCCACGACGATACCCCGCATGTAAGCGAAACGAAACCGTTTCGTACGTGTCATCCATCACGGCCCGGCGCTCAGCCGGCCAATCGGTTCGTCGCATACCCGGTGTACGAGTTGCCGCGGCCGGTCCGCGGGAAAAGCATGGGTAGGTGAGCGACGCGAGCGACGTGTTCGAGAACGCACCCGGCTACCTCCGCTTCCCGCATCTGCACGGCGACCGCCTGTGCTTCGCCGCCGAGGACGATCTGTGGGTGGCTCAGGTGGACGGCCCCGGCCGCGCCTGGCGGCTCACCGTCGACCGTACGAAGGTCGGCCACCCCCGCTTCTCGCCCGACGGCCGCCGCATCGCGTACACGAGCTGGCGCAGCCTCGTCCCGGAGATCCATCTGATCCCCGTGGACGGCGGGCCCGGGCGGCGCCTCACCTACTGGGGCAGCCCCGACACACGGGTGTGCAGCTGGACCCCGGAAGGCGACATCCTCGCCGTCGCCTCCCACGGCGAGCCTTTCTCCTACTTCACCTGGGCCTACAAGGTCCCCACCGACGGCGCCCCCGGCGGAAAACTGCCCTGGGGCCCCGTCTCCGACATCGCCGTGGCCGACATCGACGGCGAGCACAAGACCCTGCTGCTCACTGGAACCCCGCCGCACGAACCGGCCTCCTGGAAGCGCTACCGCGGTGGCGCCATGGGCCGGTTGTGGCTGCACGGTCAGCGGCTGCTCGCGGACCTCCACGGCCGTCTCGACTCACCGATGTTCGTGGGCGGACGCATCGCGTTCCTCTCCGACCACGAGGGCGTCGGGAACCTGTACTCGTGCGCGTACGACGGCAGCGACCTGCGCCGCCACACCGACCACGACGCCTTCTACGCGCGCAACGCCTCCAGCGACGGCAGTCGCGTGGTCTACCAGTGCGCAGGCGGCCTCTGGATCGTCGACGACCTGTCCCCCGATTCGATCCCGCGCCGCCTCGACATACGCCTGGGCGGACCGCGTGCGGGGCGCCGCCCGTACCAGGTACCGGCCGCGCAGCACATCGACGGAACCTCGGTCGACGAGACCGGGCGGGCCAGCGCCGTCGTCGTCCGCGGCAGCCTGTACTGGCTCACGCACCGGGACGGCCCCGCCCGGACCATCACCGACACACCCGGCGTCCGGGTCCGGCTGCCGGAGATGCTGGGGGTGGGCGGGCAGGTCGCCTACGTCACGGACGCCGAGGGCGAGGACGCGATCGAGATCGCCTATCTGCCCCGTGCCTCGGGGGACCGTGCGCCGCGCCGGCTGGCCTCCGGCGAGCTGGGCCGGGTACTGGAGATGGTGGCTGACCCGCAGGGAGAGCGGCTCGCGATCGCCTCCAACGACGGACGGCTGCTGCTGATCACCGTCTCGGAGGAGCCGGCCGCCGCCGCGGGGGCGGAGCAGTCCGAGAAGACCCCGGAGGCCGTGGAGCCGAGCGAGGCGGTCACCGTGCTGATCCGCTCGATCAACGGTCCGGTGCGGGATCTGGCGTTCTCACCGGACGGGAACTGGCTCACGTGGTCCCACCCGGGGATAGGCCGGTCGTTGCGGCAGATCAAGATGGCCCGGATCAAGGACCGGCTGATCGTCGACGTCACGAACGGCCGATTCGAGGACGAGAACCCGGTGTTCACCCGCGACGGGCGCTACCTGGCCTTCCTGTCCTGGCGCGGCTTCGACCCGGTGTACGACGTGCACACGGGTGACCTGTCCTTCCCGCTCGGCTGCCGCCCCTACCTGGTCCCCCTGTCCTCGGCGACCCCCTCCCCCTTCGCGGTCAACCCGGAGGGACGGCCCGCGGCCGGAGGCCTCGACCCGCTGGAGGAGGAAGAGGGCGACGGGGTGGTGACCGTCGAGATCGAGGGGCTGGAGAACAGGGTGACCCCGTTCCCGGTGACGGCCTCGAAGTACTCGGAGATGCGCCCGGTCGCGGGCGGCGGCCTGGTGTGGCTGCGATGGCCGATCTCGGGTGCGCTCGGCGAGACGTTCGTGAACCCGGACGACACCTCCGGCCGCCCGACTCTGGAGCATTTCAACATCAGCAAGGCGAAGAAGTCCGAACTGGTCGGTCATCTGGACTGGTTTGCGGTCAGCGGGGACGGCACACGCCTTGTGGTGCTGGACGAGGGCGACCTGCGGGCGGTCCCGTCCACCGAGTCCGGCGACGTCGACACGACGGTGTGGATCGATGTCCGCCGGATCATGCACGAGGTCGACCCGGGGGCGGAGTGGCGGCAGGCGTACGCGGAGGCGGGACGGCTCATCCAGGCCTACTTCTGGGAGCCGGACATGTGCGGGATCGACTGGGGCGCGATCCTGGAGCAGTACCGTCCGCTGGTCGAACGGGTCGCCTCACCGGACGAATTCGCGGATCTGCTGCGTGAGGTTCTGGGCGAACTGGGCACGTCGCACGCGTATGTTTCGTCGGCCCGGCGCAACGAGGGCCCCGCGCACTATCAGCGCTACCAGGGCCTGCTGGGTACCAACTTCGTGCGCCGCGACGAAGGCTGGATGGTCAAACGGATCCTGCCGGGCGACTCGTCGGACTCCAAGGCGCGTTCGCCGCTGGCGGGCACGGGGATCCGGGAGGGCGCGGTCCTGACCCATGTCGACGGGCGGCCGGTCGACCCGGTGACGGGACCGTATCCGCTGCTGGCGGCGGCGGGCGGTACGACGGTGGAGTTGACGTTCGTCCCGGCGGAGGCGGAGGGCGGGCCCCGGCGTGCGGCCGTGGTACCCCTCGTCGACGAGCGGCCCCTGCGCTACCAGGACTGGGTGGCCAAACGGCGCGCGGTGGTACGGGAGTTGAGCGGGGGCCGTTGCGGATATCTGCACATCCCGGACATGGGAGGCTCGGGCTGGGCTCAGTTCAACCGGGATCTGCGCATGGAGGTCTCCCGGCCCGCACTCATCGTGGACGTACGGGGCAACGCGGGCGGCCACATCAGCGAGCTGGTCGTCGAGAAGCTGACCCGCAAGATCCTGGGTTGGGACCTGACACGCAACGCCCGGCCGGTCTCGTACGCGTCCAACGCGCCGCGGGGGCCGATCGTGGCACTGACCGACGAGGCGACCTCCTCCGACGGCGACATGATCACCGCGGCGATCAAGCTGCTGAAACTCGGCCCGGTGGTGGGCTCGCGCACCTGGGGCGGCGTGGTCGGGATGACAGGCCG
>NZ_JAYWVC010000316.1:0-6384 GCF_036281785.1 Streptomyces chiangmaiensis
CGGAGGCCCAGGCATGCTGGACTCGCAGGACGACGAACCGGCGCTGGGCCACCTGGTGCCCGGCGATGTCAACGGCGACGGCGGTGTGGGACGACTTGTGGGGATCGACACCGATCAAGATCACAGGCTGCTGCCCTCGCACTCGATGAGACGGGCAGGGAAGTGCGGTGGGCACCCTGACTCGAAGTCACTGCGTCACCTTCATGCCTCTGTCGAGCCACACCGCGCGGGTGCCGGCCGGCGGCGGCACGCTATCAGTGAGCCAGCCCGAGGGCGGCAAGGAGCACTGCGGGCCCGTGCCGACCGGCACCCTAGACGCTACGGCTGCAGACCGAGCATCTGGGGTCGATTCAACAAGTCAGGAGCTTGGTCCAGAAGCCCCGTCACTATCTTGTCCACCCGCCTCTTGGGCGGGAGTGGGCGGCCGGCGGTGCCGAGCGGGGCGGAGACATGAGCGCGGGTGCCGCCTGCCGCCCGCGCCCGTCCGGAGGAGCGAAGCGACGACGGGTGCTTGATGAAGTAGGGAAGGTTCTACCGCGCCATGATCCGACAGCGCGGGGTCAGCGCCGGGTCACGCTGTGCCACTGACGATGACCGGTTACGCCTGGGTCGTGGTCTTCTGCTTGAGGCGTTCGTAGGGGGTCTGTCCGCCAAGACCGCTGTGGGGGCGATGGTAGTTGTAGTAGTCCTCCGACTCGCGGAGCTTGTCGTTGAACACCTCGGCGTCGATGAGCTGGCGGAGGATACGAGATTCGAACTCGTGAGGGGTTGCCCCCAACACGCTTTCCAAATGTTCGTCTGCGGGTACGGGGATGTGCGGGAGCGTTCTGACCTGCGGTGCAGCAGGGACGGGTGGGGTATCTGAACGGTGCTGGACGCCGGTGAATGCAACCACCTGCCGACGCGGGCGGGGGAGTGTAAGCGGGGTCACCGACGGGCCAGCGGGTGGCGTCTAGCGTCGCGGCATGGACTACAGAGATCTCGTTGGAGGCGGGCGGTCATGATGCGCGCCGTGTGGAATGGCACTGTGCTTGCGGAGGCCGAGCAGACCGTCGTGGTGGAGGGCAGTCACTACTTCCCGTCCGAGTCGCTCCACCATGAGTACTTCACCGAGAGCCGGGCCAGGTCGCTGTGTTTCTGGAAGGGACTCGCCCGCTACTACACGGTGTCCGTTGGTGGGCAGACCAACGTGAACGCCGCCTGGTACTACCCGCACCCCAGCCCGCTGGCCAGAAAGATCAAGGGCCATGTCGCTTTCTGGAACGGCGTCGTGGTCGAGGAAGTGGCACCGGAGGAGAGCCGGTGAGCGCGCGCGGGTGGCGCGTAGCGGGTTGGGCCGTCGGTGTGGGCGGCTCGCTGGTCGCCGGGTACCTGGGGCTGGTGACCGGAGCCGTCCCGGTCGACGTGGGCGTGGGGCGCCGTAGCCGTGCGTTGGGTCCGCAGGCCGTCGACATCGCGGCGCCGCCGGAGACGGTCTTCGACGTGGTGGCCCGGCCGTATCTGGGCCGTACCCCGCGGGCGATGCGTGAGAAGCTGCATGTGCTGGAACGCGGCAGTGACCTGGTGCTGGCCGAGCACTTCACGCCGATCGCGGGCGGGCGGCTGAGAGCGGTCACGGTGGAGACGGTCCGCTTCACCCGTCCTGAGCGCATCGACTTCCGCCTGGTGCGCGGCCCGGTGCCGCATGTGACGGAGTCCTTTGTGCTGAGCGGGACGGCGGCGGGGACACGGCTGGTGTATGAGGGGCAGCTGGGTACCGACCTGTGGCGGCTGGGGCAGTGGTGGGGCGGTGCGGTGGCCGCCCGCTGGGAGGCCGCGGTCGCCGCCTCGCTTGCCTCGGTCAAGGCCGAGACCGAACGCCGTTCAGCAACGGCATGACGGTGAATCCGCGGCTGGTTCGGTGAGCGCGCTTACAGTTCTCGTCACCCCGGTGGCCGTAGCGTCGCGGGCATGGTTCTCCGTCTCGTACTCGGCGCGGTCTACACGGCCATGGCGGTCGGCCAGCTCGCCTCCCTCACCGGTATGCCGGCCATTGTCGGGGCGTACGGTTTGGTGCACGGCGTCGCGGCGGCTGTGCTCGTCGTACTGCTGATCGCCGGAGAGTTGGTGTGCGGTGTGTGGTTCCTGACCCGTCCCCGGTCGACGGCCATCACCCCCGTGTGGGTCTACACGGCCGTGTCGCTGGCATGGAGCGGACTGGCCGTCCAGGCGTATGCGCGGGGGCTGCCCGTGGACAACTGCGGCTGCTTCGGAAACTACCTCACCCAGAGGCTGAGCTGGTTCGTCCTTCTCCAGGACGCGCTCACCCTCGTGTACGCCGCAGTGCTTGTGCACACGGCCCGTGCGGCCTCCGCGAGGGAGTCGGCCGGTGAGGCGGAGGTGGGTCGTGGTGTCCCGGTCCCGTGAGCGTTCCGGATTCGGCGGGGCGGTCGCCGTCGTCGGAGCGGCTCTGGTCGTGGTGGTGTGCTGTGCGGGTCCGCTGCTTGTGGCGGGAGGGGTGCTCGGCGCCGTCGGCGGTGTGCTGTCGAATCCGTGGCTGGTCGCAGTCGGCGCCGTCGTGCTCCTGGCCGGCACGGCGTATGCCCTGCGGTGGCGGGTTCGGCGTCGGCGCGGTGCCGGGTCGGAGGACTGCTGTCCGTCGGTCTCGGACCGGCACCCGCACGACCGCGACGACGACAATCCGGGCCGTGACGTCCGGTGACAAATGGGGGGCGTCGACCCCTGCGAGAGGAGTTCTGTGATGCCCCAGGCGTCTGCGCCGAGGCGGAAGGTGGACCGGGACGAGGTGTTCGTGGAGTTCACCAAGTCGATCTGCCCGTTGTGCAAGGTGCCGGTCGACGCGCAGGTCAACATCCGCGAGGACAAGGTGTACCTGCGTAAACGCTGTCACGATCACGGGGAGTTCGAGGCTCTGGTGTACGGGGACGCCGAGGAGTACCTGGCCTCGGCCCGCTTCAACAAGCCCGGCACCATCCCGCTGACGTTCCAGACCGAGGTCAAGGAAGGCTGTCCGCTCGACTGCGGGCTGTGCCCGGAGCACAAGCAGCACGCCTGCCTCGGGATCATCGAGGTCAACACCGGCTGTAACCTGGACTGCCCGATCTGCTTCGCCGACTCCGGTCACCAGAGATGGGGGTCCCCCCGCTCGAGCGGAGCCGAGAGTGGGGGAGGTTACTCCATTACCCGCGAGCAGTGCGAGCGGATGCTCGACGCGTTCGTGGAGTCCGAGGGCGAGGCGGAGGTGGTGATGTTCTCCGGTGGCGAGCCCACCATTCATAAGCACATTCTCGACTTCATCGATCTTGCCCAGGCCCGCCCCATCAGGACGGTCAACCTCAACACCAACGGCATCCGCCTGGCCACCGATCGGAACTTCGTCGCCGAGCGGGAGACGACCACCAAGGTCCTGCGCGAGTTCGCCGACCGCGGGCTGCTGCGTCTGGCCCGGGGCCGCATCACGGTCCTGGACCCGGTACGCCTGAACGACGCCGCCGGATAGCCCAACGAAGTATTCCGGCGATCCGGTCTGCGATATCGAACGGGTACGCGGGCGTCGCTGGGCAGAGTGCCCAGCGACCCCAGGTCAGTCCTGCCAGGCGCGGTCGGCGAACATCTTGTCCACAGGAGTGTGGAACAGGTGGTTGGTGTAGTTGCTGATCGTCTTCACCGAGACGGCGAGCACCACCTGCAGGATGTCGGTTTCAGCGAATCCGGCGGCCAGGAAGGCGTCGACCTGGTCGGCGGTGGGGAGACCACGGCCCTCGACCATGGCCGCGGTGAACGTGGACAGGGCGTCCAGGCGGGCGTCGGGCAGCGGCTTGCCGTCGCGGATGGCGTCGGTGACCTCGGCGGGGACCTTGTTCATGTCCGCCAGCGTGCTGTGCGCGGCGACGCAGTAGGTGCAGCCGTTGACCCGGCTGATGGTGAGCAAGACCGTCTCCTGCTCGGCCGGAGTGAAGCCGGAGCCGGAGCGGAAGGCGTTGTAGCCGTTCAGGTAGGTCTCCAGCAGCCCGGGCGCGTTCGCCATCCGCGCGTACATGTTCGGGATCATCCCCGTCTGTGCCTTGGCCTTGGCCAGCACCTCGGCGACGGCGGGGTCCTGGTCGTTCAGCGTGCGGGCGGGCAGGGAGAGCGGTCGCTCGGCGTGGGCCATGGGGTGCTCCTCAGGCATGGACTAACTATTTCTGGAGTGAATGCTCCGTAATGATTCTGGATCGTACACTTCATAAATGCAACAAGACCGATCCGCTCCGGCCGGTGTCTCCCGCCGTGGAAGGCCACGCTCGTTCGACCTCGACGTGGTCACAGCGGCAGCGCTGCGCACGCTGTGGACCAAGGGCTACGAAACAACGTCGATCGAGGACCTGGTACAGGCCACAGGGCTGGCGCCGTCCAGCCTGTATGCGGCCTTCGGTAGCAAGCAGGGAGTGCTGGAGGCAGCACTCGCGCGCTACGACCGCGACCGCGAGGACCTTCTGGCCCCCCTGGAGCGCGGCTCCGGCGGCCTGGACGACCTCCGCCGCTTCCTCTCGTCCATCCGCCACAGCCTGACCCAGTCCGATGGCCCCGGCTGCTTCATGGTGAACACCGCCACCGAGGTGGCCCCACGCGACGACCGGATAGCCGAACGCGCCAACCGCTACCGCGAGCGCGTCCGCGATGGCATTGCCGCAGCCCTGGGGCGCGCTGCCGCCCGAGGGGAACTCGCACTCCAGGACGCCGAGGACATCACCGGCAGAGCGAGACTCCTTCAGGCCGCCGTCTACGGGGTGCAGGTCGCCGCGCGCGGCGGAGCGACCGAGGAGGCACTCGCCACAGTGGATGCCCTGCGACGCCAGGTCGAGCAGTGGGCTGGTGAGGCCGTACAACTCCGGGACCGCCAGCCAGAGGATCGCTGACAGTTCGGCTCTGGAGTAGCGGCAGGGTCTGTGAGGTCATCTCCCACTTGTTGCCGCGGGCCCTTGACCTGGTTCATGGGGGTGGGCCTCAAGGGGTGGTGTCGGAGACCGCGACGCTGATCACGAAGCCGCACGAGCCAGCGATCACGATGATCAGCAAGGTCCCGCGAAGCGGCCCAGCCAGGCCATCACCTGCCGCGTCACTGGTGCCGCCACGTCGCCACGGTCGGGTGATGATCTCTCGGAAGGTGTGGTGTGACGGGTGTCGGCCGCAGTGCTCCAGCACCCAGTTCTGGGGCGTGGCGAAGTCCTCGCTGGGCGGCGATGTCTCGCCGTCCACGACGCACTGCATCGCGTAGGTCGTTGGCTCCGAGTCGGGCTCGCGGTCCGGTTCGAGCGTCCAGGTCTCGTGCCGAAGGACGGCGCGTGGGCTCACCGTCCCCACCGTCCGTTCGCTACCGCCACTTTGGCACTCAGCACCTCGGCCTGGTTGGGATGGCGTAGCTCCGCAGGTGGAACGTCCCACTCCCTGCCGCCCTGGCGGCGGGCGGAGCTGAACGTAGGGGCCGACGCATCCCATGACCACGCCTACTTGATCGTTGCGCTTGTCGACCATCAGCGTCCCCGCGTCAGCCTGCTCTACCGGCTGGCGGTGCAGCGGCTGGCGGTGCAGCGGCCGGCGGTTCTTGGAGTGCAAAACAGGATCTATCCCGAGTCGGCCCTGCGCACTGACGACCGTGGGGAGATGCTGGTTTTCGGTGTCGAGAACCAAGGAGGATTCGTCTGGTCGCTCTTGTGGACGCTCGGCGGTGAGGAGACCGAGCCGACCTTTGGTTCTGCGACGACAGCGAAAGGCCGATCGCCGAACAGGAGTCGCTCAGTGGTTTCCTCCTTCAGTTCTCACTCTTTGAGGCCACCATGGGCGCGGACTACCTGGCGTTGCCTCGCAGCCTTGAACTCACAGCACAACAGGTTGACCAGCTACCGCACTGCGCTCCTGCCTTCGGCCCGCTCCGCGCGCGCTGCGCCGACGCGCGCCCACGTGCGGATAAGGCCGGAGGCCATGAGACGAGCACCGCAGGGAGCGGCCACGGCCAGAACGAGCCTCCGGCGGGGGCGCTCAGGCTCCGAGACGGGGCGCCGTTCGCGAGTGCCGGCCGAGTAGTGGCGTGCGAGGGGGAGCTCCCATCTCGCCTGCCATCGACCCAGGCAAAACCGAGCAGACGCGGCCCCGGGCGTCCAATGGCGCGCTCCACCTGGACGCCCGGAACCACGCCCGCTCCACGGTGTGTGGGTCGACGGCAGACGGGATGGGAGCTGGGGAGAATTGTGGGTTGAGGAAGCGCGCAGCTTGCGGATGAAACACAGCTCGTATGCGACGACCGAAGTGCTCTAGCTTGTCGCGCCTGTTGTTGTGGTTGTTGTCGTAGTGGTTGTTGTCGTGACTGTTGAGACTTCTCGCTTCTCTGCTGCTTCGGCGGCGGGG
>NZ_JAYWVC010000317.1:0-6376 GCF_036281785.1 Streptomyces chiangmaiensis
CACGCCCGCAACTTGCTTCCAGGCGGTGCCAGGTTGAGTCCCGCTCGCGCCTGGGCCCGGCCGCCCATCGGCACTCAGCACGGGTGTCGGGTGCTTGCCCCACGATGGGTCGGTCGGCAGCTTTCGGCCGGCTCAGACGGGTGGGCTCCGCCTTGAACCTCGTAGAGAAAATCTGAACGCAGGCTCTCAGCGCGCCCGGCACAGAGGGTCAGCGACCCTGCTCGCCGCCGCCCGACTCCAGCGCCTCGACGCGGTGACGGAGGTCGGCGATCTGCTGAGCAGCCTCGGCCAGCGCCAGTTCCAACGCCTCGACACGGGCCGTCGTCCCCCCGGCGGATGCGGTCACCTCCGGGCCGTCGAGGTCATCGGCGCCGTCGGGGTGGTCGCGGTGGGCGACGAAGGCGCCCTTGCCGGGACGGGAGACCGCCCACCCCTCCTGCTTCAGCAGGGTCATGGCCTTCTGCACGGTCAGACTCGACGCACCGAACTCCCGCATCAGCACGGCCTGCGTCGGCAGCGGATCCCCCGGCCGCAGCCCACCCGAGCGGATCCGCTCCCGCAGGGCCTCGGCGATCACCTCGAACGTCAACTGCACCCCGCTGCCCGCCGACCTGCGCCCGCGCCGCCCCACCATGCCCGGCCACCCCCGCTTTCCCTGCCTCTACCACCAGATTCCGGCCCGTCCAAACCCGGAAACCGGCCCCACACTACCCGCGTCCCACCACCCAGCAGAAAGGAATCAGGAGGGATGCACTTGAATGCGCCCGTGAGGCGATGTTAACGTCACGCACCCGCCGGTGATCACCACCACGCCCCGCCGACCAGGCCCTCCCTCGTCCGGCCCCCGCGCCCCACTCCGAGGCGCCCCGTTCCCCTGTGAGCCGATCACTTCGGCCTGCCCACGTCGCCCCGCGCCGTACCGCTTCCGCGCCCCCGCCGAAAGGCCCCCTCCCGCATGCCCGCACAGCTCCAACTCCCGTACCCCGCGACCGTTCCAGCCGCCTCGCGTCCGGCGTCGGCGTTCACGACGCCGACCTACCCGGCGGAAGTCACCGCCTCCGCGGCGGCAGGGCGGGCACTGGAGCGCCGCGCCCGGCTCACCGCCAAACTGGCCAAACTCGCCGCCACCGGCCAACTCGCACCCCTCGCACACCAGATAACCGGACTCGGCGGCTGCCCGCACCCGATCCGCCTCACCGGGCACCGAACCCACCTCGACACCGCGACCGGCGAGATCCTTAACCACCTCGACTCCGGCCAGCTCCCGGCGGGCGAACTACTGGTCCGCTGCGGCAACCGCCGCACCACCCGCTGCCCCGCCTGCTCCACCGTCTACCGCTACGACACCTACCAACTCATCGCCGCCGGACTCCGCGGCGGCAAGACCGTCCCCACCAGCGTCGCCGCCCACCCCCGCGTCTTCGCCACCCTCACCGCACCCGGCTTCGGCCCCGTCCACAACCAACCCGACACCGGACACTGCCACTGCGGCCACACCCACCCCGACAACGACCCGCTCCTCGGCACCCCGCTCAACCCCGAGCGATACGACTACACGGGCGCGGTGCTGTGGAACGCGCACGCCCCGGCCCTGTGGGCCCGCTTCACCACCCACCTACGCCGCGAGATCGCCAAAGCCGCCGGCCTCACCCAGCGCGCGCTGCGGCACCACGCCACACTCTCCTACGCCAAAGTCGCCGAGTACCAAAAACGCGGCCAGGTCCACTTCCACGCCGTCATCCGCCTCGACGGCCCCACCGGCCCCGGCAGCACCCCGCCCGCCTGGGCCACCACCCAGCTCCTCGACCACGCCGTCCGCGCCGCCGCCACCCGCACCCGCGTCCACCACGAGGGCGAACCACCGAAGCACCCGCAGCCCGCCGGACACGTCCCCGCGTCCCAGCCACAAATCCCAGATCGGGCAGAGCGGTTGGTGTTCCGGTTCGGCCGGCAAATCGACGTCCGCGTGATCCGCAGCACGGACTTCACCGGCGACGGCCCCGTCACCGACCGGCACGTCGCCGCCTACATCGCCAAGTACGCCACCAAGGGCGCCGAGACCACCACCGGCACCCTCGACCGCCGACTCCGCCTCCTCGCCGAACTCGCCACCCACGACATCACCGACCACGCCCGCCGCATGATCCACACCGCCTGGCACCTCGCCACCAACCGCCAGCACGCCCATCTCCGCCTGCGCCAATGGGCCCACATGCTCGGCTTCCGAGGCCACTTCTCCACCCGCACCCGCCACTACTCCACCACCCTCGCCCACCTCCGCGCCGAACGCACCGCCTGGCGCACCAGCCGACCCGACACCCAGACCCCCGCCCCGGCATCGGCTGAAACGCAGACCAGTCAGACGGACGGCAGTCCGATCGGTGACCGCGCCGGACACTCCACTGACCTGGCCGCCGGTCACCGTCCCGGTCACCGCAACATCGCCGGTCAGCGCGTGGACTCGGACACGACGCTGGTCATCTCCCACTGGCAGTACGCCGGAACCGGCCTCCTGCCCGAACTCGCCCACCTCGCCGACCTCCTGACCGCAACACGGCAGACCCGACGTGAGCAACCGACCCGAACCCGGCGCTCGCAGCGCCCTGGTGACCGTGCCGGTCACCCGGTCGGTCACTCCACTTATCGCCTGACCGGCGATGTCGGGGCGGGGGGCGCCGCGTGACCGCCAGCACTGAACTTCTCACCGTCCCGCAGGTCATGGAACGCCTCCAACTCGGACGCTCCGCCGTCTACGACCTCCTCCGCAGCCGCCAACTCGCCTCCATCACCATCGGCCGCGCCCGCCGCATCCCCTCACACGCGCTCGCCGACTTCATCCACACCCGCCTCGACCAGGAAGCCGCAGCCTGATGCCCGCCCCCCGCCCCGTCCGCAAGTCCCGCGCCAACGGCGAAGGCACCGTCTACCAGCGCAAAGACGGCCGCTGGGAAGCCGCAGGCTATGTCCTGACCACCAACGGCACCCGCAAGCGCACCCGCGTCTACGGGGCCACGCGCAAGGAGGCCGCGGACAAGCTGACCGAGCGCATGGCCGCCAGCAACCGCGGCCTCCCAGCACCGGCTGCGGACTGCACCGTCGAGGTGTACCTCCAGCACTGGCTCGACAACATCGCCGTTCACCAGCTCCGCGAGACCACCCACACCCGCTACCGCGCCACCGTCCGCCTGTACATCAACCCCGCTCTTGGCAAGAAGAAGCTGGGCAGGCTGACTACAAGGGACGTCCGTGGCTTCCTCGATCAGCTCCGCACCCAGTGCCAGTGCTGCGTCCGAGGACTCGACACCCAGGGCGGGTGCTGTTCGACCGGGGCCTGCTGCGGCAAGCGGCTCTCACCCCTGACCGTCAGCTACATGCACTCCGTAAGTCCGCGCTCCAGCACGCCGTACGCGAGGACGAACTCCCCCGCAACGTCGCCCGGAACGTGCCCGCCGGCATACCACGCCCCAAGCGCACCGAACCACTGACGACCGCCGAGGCCCGACAGCTCCTCGAGGCCGCCGAAGGCCACCGCCTCCACGTCCTGTTCGAACTCGCCCTCCACACCGGCCTACGCAAGGGCGAACTCCTCGGCCTCCAGTGGACCGACCTCGACCTCACCGGCGGAACGGCCAGCATCCGCCGCACCCTCCAACGCACCAGCAGCCGGGGCCTGACCACCCTGCCGACGAAGACCACCAACTCCGAACGCCGCATCACCCTGCCCGCCGCCTGCATCCACTCCCTGCAGGCCCATCGGCGGCGGCAGGAACAGAAACGGGCGACTGCCGGGGACAAGTGGCAGGAGACCGGCTACGTGTTCACCACAACCATCGGCCGCCCCATCGACCCCACCAACCTCACCCGCGCCTTCACCACCCTCCTCAACCGCGCCGGCCTCCGCCGCATCCGGTTCCACGACCTTCGACACACGGCGGCAACGCTCCTCCTGGAGCAGGGCGTCGAACTCGTCGTGATCAAAGAGCTTCTCGGGCACGCCCACATCGGCGTCACCGCCGCCGTCTACGCCCACGTCCGCCCCCGCCTTCAGCATGCCGCCATCACCACCCTCAGCGACGCCCTCAAGACCGACGTCATCCCGTAGCGCCGCACCGTTTCCAGGAACGCCGACGGCCCCGCGAGATGCCTCGCGGGGCCGTCGGCGTCCGGCTGCGTTGCCGTCAGCGTTGCCGTCAAACGGCGTTACGCTGCGATGCTCGCCGGGGCCGACAGCATCGACGACGCCGACGTGCTGCGGCACGGTGCGACGGCGAAGGCGTTCACGGGGATGCGCGCCCCGACCACGCTCGGTGCCTTCCTGCGTGCGTTCACCTGGGGGCACGTGCGCCAACTCCAGTCCGCTGTCCGGGCGTTCACCTGCAACCTCGCGGTGCACTGCCGACTGCTGCCCGGATCCGACCAGGTCGTCTACCTCGACATCGACTCCAAGGTCAAGCAGGTCTACGGGGCCGGCAAGCAGGGTGCCGAGCACGGCTACACCAAGGTCCGCGGCCTGCACTTCCAGATCGTGACCGCCTCCACCCCGCTGGCCGCCCCAGTGATCGTGGCCTCCCGGCTGCGGAAGGGCTCGGCGGGCTCCGCCAAGGGCGCGGCGAGCCTGATCGCCGAGGCGATCCGCGCGGTGCGGGCCATGGGCGCCACCGGCATGATCGTCGTGCGGGCCGACTCGGCGTTCTTCTCCCACAAGGCGGTGGCGGCCTGCCGCCGCGCCGGGGCGAGGTTCTCCCTGGCCGTCGCTCAGCGCAAGAAGGTCCGTCAGGTCATCGCGACCATCCCCGAGACCGCCTGAACGCCGATCAAGTACCCCAAGGCGATCTGGGACGCGGACGAGGAACGTTGGATCTCGGACGCGGAGGTCGCCGAGGTCGAGTACACCGCGTTCACCGGCAAGGCCAAGAAGCACCGCGTCACCGCCCGGCTGCTGGTCCGGCGCGTCAAGCGGCTGGGCGACGCCCACGCCCCAGACGGCCAGGGCGAGTTGTTCACGGTCTACCGGTTCCACGCGGTCTTCGCGGACACGCCCTTCCCGCTCGTGGAAGCGGAGAAGATCCACCGTGCGCACGCTGTCGTGGAGCAGGTCTTCGCCGACCTCGAGGACTCCGCGCTCGCGCACCTGCCGTCGGGGAAGTTCACCGCGAACGCCGCGTGGCTCACCCTGGCCGTGCTCGCCCACAACCTCACCCGCGCCCTGGGCTGCCTGGCGTCCGCCTTCCACGCGAAGGCCCGCACTGGCACGATCCGCCGCCAACTGGTAGCCGTCCCGGCCCGGTTGGCCACCGCCGCGCGCACGCTGACCTTCCACCTCCCCGCCCGATGGCCCTGGCAGGACGCCTTCCAGAGCCTGTGGACAGCCGGCGGCTGTCGCCTGCGGCCCTGAACTCCCGCCCGCCACAACCGCCCACGGCCCACGGATCTCGGAGACCCCGCCACCGGAACGGCCATCCGGCAATCACCCATGCCCAGCCACCGAAATCCACCCCGAACGGCACCGGAAACGGCTCACAGAAATCGAGTCGGCGGATCCAGGGTGAACCCGACTACCTTGCCGTAGGTCGTCGGCGCAGATTCGAGAGGGTCGGTGTCGAGGACCGTGGTGATCACTCGTTGGCGCTCCGCTCGCGTTCCACGCGTTCGCGGATGTAGTCGTCGTGCCGCTCCGCGTAGTCGGCTGGTGCTTCGATGCTGCCGGACAGTGCGAGGAAGCTGGCGGGGAGGAGGTCACCGTCGTCGCCGCCTCCGGCCACGTCTGGGACCTGTTGGTCGACCCGGGAGAGTTCCTCGTCCTCGGTGATGATCAGCCGCAAGCGCCGCACCTGGGTCGGGCTCAGCCGATCAACCAGGTGGTGCAGGTGCTCGTAATCGTGCGCTGCCGTCATGGCTCAAGCCTGACACGCCCCCGGCCTGCCTGTCCTGGCTCTTTGACCTCCCGTTCTGGGCTCTGTCACGTGTGCTCGCGGGGGTTGGGGGGTCGGGGTCCCGCCTGGTGTGGGGCCAGTCGTGGTCCGGGGGTCATACGCCCGCCCGCGAACGGGGTGGGCTCGTCCCTGCCCGTGGTTTCACCCCGTGGCCCCCGGAATGCGGCCGGCGCGGGCCCCGCGCCGGGCGGGTGGCTCAAGGTGCCCTCGGCCCCGACGTCGCCCCTTCCCGGGTACGCCGTCGGCTCAGGGTGGGTGATCTGCTTCGGCTTCCGTACTGGGTCATGACCTGGCTGACGTGGTGGTGCGGGCGCGTGTGGAGGGTGGCGGATCGGCGGCACCTCACCTACCGATCAGCCCGCGCCCGTCCCGGCCCGCCGAGGCGGGCCGGGACCCTTGATACAAGTAAGGAAACTCTGAGCACGATCACCCAGATCCAGGGG
>NZ_JAYWVC010000318.1:0-6326 GCF_036281785.1 Streptomyces chiangmaiensis
GAGACGATGCTCCGGGGCCTGGTGTTGTCGTCGGTGTGGGGGTGTGGTGGGGTCAGACGGCGGTGGCGTTGATGGTGACGGGGATGTTGCCGCGGGTGGCCTTGGAGTAGGGGCAGGTCTGGTGGGCGGCGTCGCCCAGTTCGGTGGCGGTCTGCTGGTCGACGCCGCCGAGTTCGACGTTGAGGACGGCGGCGAGGCCGAACCCGCTGTCCGGGTCCTCGTTGAGGGTGATCTCGGTGGTGATGGCGGTGCTGGTCAGCTTGATCTTGCGCTGGGCGGCGACGCGGCGGAGTGCGCCGAGGAAGCAGGCGCCCCAGCCGGCAGCGAACAGCTGCTCGGGGTTGGTGGCGTCCCCGGCTCCGCCCAGTTCCTTGGGGTAGGCCAGCGTGGTCTCGAGGACGCCGTCGTCGGACTGGACGCGGCCGCCATTGCGGCCCTCACCGGTCACGTTCACAACAGCGGTGTAGTTGGCGGGCATGACGGGTCTCCGTTCGGTACGTGTGTTGATGCGTGTGTGGGTCGAGGTATGACGCTGCGCCAGCAGGGGCGGGAGTCAGGGGTTGCCGAGGGTGTCGCCTGACGATGGCGGCAGGCCTTGCCGGCCTCGGACACCATCCATGTGGGCGTCAGTGGGTGGTGGCGTGGGCGGCCTGCTCGATCAGGTCGATGACCGCACCCGGCTGGGAGACCGAGACCGCGTGGGAGGCCTCGACCTCGACGGTGTGCGCGTGCGCGCGGTGGGCCATGAAGCGCTGGGCGGCCGGCGGGATGTTGTAGTCCTCGGTGGCGATCAGGCTGAAGGAGGGGATGGTCTTCCAGGCGGCCTCGGTCGCCTTCTCCTCCAGGGCCGAGGCGGCTATGGGGCGCTGGGTGGCGGCCATCAGGTCAGTGACATGGGTGGGCACGTCGGCGGCGAACTGGTCGTGGAAGGTGTCGGCCTTGATGTAGAGGTCGGTGCCCATGCCGCCGCCGGGCAGAGGGAAGGACACGGAGTCCAGGACGGAACCAAGCGTGCTGCCGGGGAACTTGTCGGACAGCTCCAGTGCGCTCTCCCCCGCCTCGGGGGTGAAGGCGGCGATGTAGACGAGCGCCTTGACGTCGGGGTTGCCGGCGGCGGCCTGGCTGATCACGGCGCCGCCGTAGGAGTGGCCCACCAGTACCACCGGCCCCTGCACGCTGGTGAGGAAACTGCCCAGGTAGTCGGCGTCACTGGCCAGACCGCGCAGCGGGTTGGCCGGGGCGAGGACCCGATAGCCGTCGTGCCCAAGGCGCTCGATGACGCCGTTCCAGCTGGAGGAGTCCGCGAAGGCGCCGTGCACCAGCACGATGGTGGGCGTGGGCTGCGAGGCGGGGTTCATGGCGGGAGTTGTCCTTTTCATCTTCATCAGTGGCGCCTTCGTCTTCATCAGTGGCGCCGCGATCGGCGCCGTCGTCTGCGGGGCCCCGGACCTGTTGTTCGGGGCGACGAGTGAGGGCGATGGTGCCGGGATTTTGCGCAGCGGCGGGTCGTGCGAGGGGTCAGCGGACGGTGGAGCCGGCGGCCTGTTCGATCAGGCCGGTGACGACGCCGGGGTGGGAAACGATGACGGCGTGGGAGGAGTTGACCTCGATGGTGTGGGCGTGGGCGCGCTTGGCCATGAAGCGCTGCTCGTCGGGGTTGATGGCGTGGTCCTGGGTGGTGACCAGGTCCCAGGAGGGGATGGTCTGCCAGGCGGCCTGGGTGGGCTTCTCGTCGAAGACGGACGCGTCCACCGGGCGCTGGGCGGCGCCAGCGAGGTCGGTGACCGACTCCGGGACGTCGGCGGCGATCGCTTCGTGGAACTTGTCGGCCTTGACGTACAGGTCGGTGCCGGTGCCGCCGCCGGGCAGCGGGTAGGGCACCGCGTTGAGGGCCGAACCGAGCTCGGTCGCGGGGAACTTGCTGTTCAGTTCCGCCACACTCTCGCCCTTGTCCTGGGCGAAGGCGGCGATGTAGACGAGCGCCTTGACCTGGGAGTCGCCGGCGGCGGCCTGGCTGATCACGGAACCGCCGTAGGAGTGGCCGACCAGCACGATCGGGCCCTTGATGCTCTTGAGGTAGCTGTTGATGTAGGCGGCGTCGCCGGCCAGGCCGCGCAGCGGGTTGGCCGGGGCCACGACCGGATAGCCGTCGCGCTGCAGGCGCTTGATCACACCGTTCCAGCTGGAGGCGTCCACGAACGCGCCGTGCACCAGCACCACGGTCGGCCTGGCCTGCGCTGAAGGACGGTGCTCGGCCTGGGCGGCGCCTGCCGGAGCCGTGACGGCGAGCGAGAGGGCCGCCACGCCTGCGACGGCGACGCCCAGAGCGGCGGCGGTCTTGCGGGTGGGGCGGACGACGGTCTTGAGGTTCATCTGGCTCTCCATAGGTATGCGGCGCCTGGTGCCGGTTGGTCTTCCGGGCGGTCCTGCCCGGGGCGACACCGAGAAACCTAGTGCACGTTTCCCTCGTGCGCAAGATAAATGTTTTCGAGACACTGGCCAGCGATGCACTGGCGTCCATGGGAGATTGCGGCCATGCTGCCCCGGTGACGGCCCGCCGCCCAAGAACCAAGAACCTAGGAAGAGGAGATCACCATGAACGACGACGACAGCCGCGCATCCACACCCGGCGACCCCGCAGAGGCCCCGCTGCTCTTGGAGGACCACTTCTGCTTCACCCTCTACGCGGCCTCACGAGCCGTGACCGGCGCCTACCGGCCCCTCCTCGACGAACTGGGACTGACCTACCCCCAGTACCTGGTCATGGTGGTGCTCTGGCAACACGGCACCCAATCCGTCAAGGACCTGGTCGCCGCTCTGCAACTCGACTACGGCACCGTCACACCACTGATCAAACGCCTCGAAAGCAACGGCCTGCTCCAACGACAGCGCCGGCTCGACGACGAACGGATCGTCGAAGTCGCCCTGACCCCGCAGGGAACCGAACTGAGCCACCACATCCGCGCCGTCCCCCTCGCCATCGGCGACGCCATGGGCCTGACCCCCGACGAGTTCGCCACCGCACAGGGCCTGCTCCGCCAGCTGACGGCCAACGTCCATCGCCACACCACCGGCACCGAACCGGCAGAGGCGCCCCGCGCATAGGCGGGTGATTTAAGGTGCGCCCGTGCCTGCTCCGGCGGAGGCTGGAGACATGGCGGCGCCCACGCAGGCGGTGTGGACCGGCTGGATCACGTTCGGCCTGGTCAGCCTCCCAGTGCAGTTGTTCCCGGCGACGCGACGGCACGGCGTGGATCTGCACGAAGTGCACGCCGCAGACGGCTCCCGCATCCGGCACCGGCGCATCTGCCAAGCCGAGCACCGCGAGGTCGACAACCGGGAGATCGCGAAAGGATACGAGACCCCTGACGGGCACACCGTGGTGCTCGAAGAAGCAGATCTCGAAGCCCTGCCGCTGCCCAGCAAGCACGTCATCGACGTCCTCGGATTCGTCCCCGTCGACGGCCTGGACCCGATCCTGTTCTCCCGCGCCTACTACGCCGCACCGCACGGGCAGACCGGGCAGCGGCCTTACGCGCTGCTGGTGGCCGCGATGGTCCGGGCAGAACGCGCGGCCGTGGCCAAGGTGACACTGAGCACCAGAGAGCGCCTGGCAGCGGTGTGGCCGCGCCGGGACACGCTGGTCGTCCAGACACTCCTGTGGCCCAAAGAAGTTCGCGATCCCGGGAGCATCCGATCGACCACGCCGGTGACCGGGCAAGAATTGGAGCTGGCCTCCCTGCTGCTGGCCCAGATGCCCGACGTCGACCTCGCCGAGCTGCACGACGACTACGCCGCAGCTCTACAACAGTTGGCAGAGGCGAAGGAATCCGGAGGCCAACTGGTGCAGCCGGCCGAGCCCGAGCCGGCGGTGGACTTGATGGCCGCGCTGGAGGAGAGCCTGCGCACAGCGGCCGGCCACGGCCGCCCGCCGGGCTGAGCGCGCGCAACGCCGCCCCCTCCGGGCTCACGCGGCGCGTGGAAGCGGGCGCCGCAGCCACCTGTCGGGCGCTCACGCCGTTTCGGGTGCCAGTCCGAGGTGCGCGTCGTCCCATTACGGCGTGGCGTCAGGGGGCGTCAGCGAGTTCCTCGATCTGGTGGGCGAGCCGGGAGGCGGGGCATAGTACCTGGAAGCCCCACTCCTCGACTTTGTCGACCTTCAGTCGGCCGACTGCTTCTCGAAGGGCCAGGGTGGGACGGCGCGGGAGTGTAGGGCGACGTGAGAAGGGGGCGAGGCTGATGTCGGTTCCGAGGTGATGGCCTGGTGGACCCAGTGGTCGGCATCGCGCAGTTCGCCGCGGCCGAGGTGGAAGAGGTAGAGGCAGTAGGCAGCTGTGGCGTTCCCGGCTCCGGCCGCGAACTGCCATCGTGAAACGGCGCATCACGTTCCTGGCCAAGGCGGAGTACTTCAGGGCGCGGGGCCTCACGGGCCAACTGACCGCGCTCGCGCTCCGCGGCGCCGGGCAGATTTCGGTGGACAGTTCGGGCAGGGCTGCGGCGCAGGCGGCGATCCGGGAAGGGCTGGGGGTACTGGCGAAGGGAGACTTGCTCGCGATCTATCCGGGGGGCACGCGTTCCCCAGACGGCCGACTGTACAAGGGCAAGGTCGGGGTGGCGGTGATGGCGCTGGCTGCACAGGTTCCCGTGATTCCGTGCGCGATGGTGGGGACCTTCCAGATCTGGCCTCCGGGGCGTGTCCTGCCGAGGCACCGGCCGGTCGTGATCCGTTTCGGGGAACCGCTGGACTTCTCACGTTTTGCAGGGATGGCGCATCAGAGGGCGGTGCTGCGGGCCGTCACCGACGAGATCACATACGCGATTTTGCGGCTGTCGGGCCAGGAGTACGTGGATCAGTACGCGGCCGACGTGCAGGCCGGACGGCGAAGGGGCGGCGGAGGTGAAGTTCCACCCCCCTTGGCTGCGATCCGGCCCAAACGGCCGTCCGCTGCAAACGAGGGACGAGGCCGCGCCTGCGCACGGGTGCGGCGTTCACTGCGTCGGGGGCTATGTGATCCTTCGGATGGGTCAAGCCCTCGTGCCTGCTCAGCGGAGTTGTCGTTGCCTTGGTGGGAGGTTTGGTATGGGCGGCTGGGTGTACGAGTTCGCGGGGTGTCCCGATGAGGGGGAGGACCGGCAGATTGCTGCGGGGGATGAGCCGGGGCAGGTGCTCGTGCGCGAGCGCCCGGATGGTGCCGACATGGTCGACGGGTTCGTGCGGGAGAGCACCGCCGACATGATGATGGTGGTCCGCTTTAGGCGGGTGGCCGGCGGAGACCGGTCTTCTTCGCTGCCTGCGATTTTTGAAGCGTGTGCAGGGCTTTTGCAGCTGCCGGACGAGGCGCGTGCTCAGTGAGCACGGGCAGCGAGGGAGAGGGCCAGCCTCACCTGTGTGATGTGTGCGGGGCGCTGGTCTTGGACAGCAACCAGTGGTATGCCCTCGTGCGGGACTCGTCCACCGTGCATGCCGTAGATCCAACGTGCGATGGTCGGCGGAAGGTGATCGCGTGCTCGCACGAGCATCTGGCGGAGCTGATCGATCGGTACACGCGTCGTCGGTTCGTGGACGCTGAGCTGTGGGCTGGGAAGGTCGCCCGGGCGTTACGTCGGCATCCCAGGGGATCAGCGAGGAGGAGCTGGTCGGGAAGACCGGGCTGACTGCCGATCAGATCCAACGGGCTGTGATGTGGCAGAACGCTGAGGCTCAACGCTGGATCGAGCAGTTCGGCCAGAACCGGGGTGATGGCTGGGATACCGGCCGGTAGAGGTTTACCCGTCGACGCTGGCCTGCCGAAGCAGACCTAGAATCGAATGTGTGAACGATGCCTGGCCGTCCCGCATGGAACTGCTGCATTCCGCGCGCCGTGTCGGGGTCGAGCAGGCGACGGCGGCATTGGCACAGCTCGACCGGTGAATCGCCGACGAGCAGCGCCGAGATGCGGAGCGCCGCCGCGGGGAAAAGATGCGGCCGCTTCCGCCGGAGTGGCTGGTTGAACTGGTCTGAACAAGGACAACCTGGTCGCCGTGCATGTGAGCGACTGGTGCGTAAGAGCAGTCGGTGTGTGGGTGTCTCGCCGGAGCAGGCACTGGATGCGCTGTGGCCGCAGGTGCCAGCGTGCACACACTGCCATGCGGATAGCGTATTCGGCTTCATGGAGTAGGTCGCCGGTCGCTGCGTGCGGCAGTCGGAGGGTGATCGCATGGAGCTTCCCGCGGAATTTACCCAAAAACGTCTTGACTCAGAAAATATGGGATGCATCCTGGTTTTTAGACCACAACACCGAAAGAGCTACAAAGCCGATGAGGACGTCTAGTCGACGGAGTGACTC
>NZ_JAYWVC010000319.1:0-6218 GCF_036281785.1 Streptomyces chiangmaiensis
AACCTCCAGGCTTCTGGACGCACAATGGAACAAAATCGAGCACCGGCTGTTCTCCCACATCACCATGAACTGGCCAGGCAGGCCCCTGAGCAGCCATGAAGTCATCGTGAACAGCATCGCGGCGACGACAACCCGCACCGGGCTGACGGTGCACGCCGAGCTCGACACTGCCGTCTACGAGACCGGCGCCCGGATCGGCGACCGGCAGATGGACGCCCTGCCCCTGCACCGCCACGAGTGGCACGGCGACTGGAACTACACGCTGCAGCCCGAGGCGTATGTCCAGCTCAGTGATGCCCCGGCCCCGTTCGACCAGCCCAGTCCCGATCTCGCCTGGCTCTGCCACCCCGGCCTGACCGGAATGCCGGCCCAGGAGTGGGACGCCCTTTTTGCCCCGGCCACGCCCGCGGCGGGCCGTTGGGTCAGGGGGTGGCCGCCTGCTCGGCGATCAGCTCGAACGAGCGGATCCGGTCCTTGATGTCGTAGACCTGGGTAGTCAGCATCAGCTCGTCCGCACCCGTGCGCTCGCGCAGCTCGGCGAGCTGGCGAGCCACGGTCTCTGGGGAGCCGAGCGCCTGTCCCTCGAACCGCTGCCGCGCCATCTCCAGCTCCTGCGGCGTGTACGGGTAACGGGCCGCTTCCTCGGCGCTGGCCAGCAGCGTCGCCCGGCCGGTATGCATGCGCAGGAAGGACAGCATGGCCGGACCGGCCAGGTACTCCGCGCGCTCGTCGGTATCCGCGCAGATCGCGTTGACCGAGACCATCGCGTACGGCTTGTCGAGGTACTCCGACGGGCGGAAGTGCTGCCGGTACAGGGCCAGTGCCGGCAGCGTGTTGGCGGAGCTGAAGTGGTGCGCGAAGCTGAACGGCAGGCCCAGCGTGCCGGCCAGCTGCGCGCTGAACCCGCCCGATCCGAGCAGCCAGATCTTCGGCATGTTGCCCAGCCCAGGTACCGCGGTGATCCGCATCCGGGGCTCGCGCGCGGTGAAGTACCCGATGAGATCGGCAAGCTCCTGCGGGAACGCCTCGGCGGACAGGCCCTCCATCGTCCGGCGCAGGGCCAGCGCGGTGACCTGGTCGGTGCCGGACGTCCGGCCGATGCCCAGGTCGACCCGGCCCGGGTGCAGCGCCTCCAGGGTGCCGAACTGCTCGGCCACCGCCAGCGGGGCATGGTTGGGAAGCTGCACGCCACCCGAGCCGACCCGGATCGTCGAGGTCGACGCCGCCAAATGTGCGATCAGCACAGCCGGGGACGAACTGGCGACCCACGGCGTGTTGTGGTGCTCGGCCACCCAGAACCGTCGGTAACCCAGCTCCTCGGCGCGGACCGCGAGCGCCGTGGTGTGCCGGAGGGCCTCGGCGGAGGATCCGGCGGCGGCGACCGGAGCGACATCGAGGACAGAGAGAGGTACGTCAATCACGAGATCATCCTTCCGTCACTTGCCGTACGGGTGCTCGGCGCGAGCGGTGCGCAGCGCGCGGCCCCACCACAGCAGCTGGTCGACCATGTTCTTGGCGGCGCTCTCGCAGACCGCCGGGTCGAGCGGTCTGCCGTCCTCGCCCAGCCCGGACCAGGGCCCGTGCAGGCTGACGGAGTCGCGCACCGTCATGGCGTGCAGCTCGGCGAAGACCTGGCGAAGCTGCTCGACGGCGCGAAGCCCGCCGCCCACCCCGCCGTAGGAGACGAAGCCGATCGGCTTGGCCTGCCACTGGGTGTTGTGCCAGTCGATGAGGTTCTTCAACGAGGCCGGAAAGCTGTGGTTGTACTCGGGCGTGACGACGACGAACGCCTCGGCGGCGGCCAGCCGTGGGCTGACGTCGGCGAGAGCGGCCTGAGTGCCCGGCGCTGGGGCGGGAAGGCCGTCCCGCCCGGGCATGGACACGGGAAGATCCAGGCCGGCGACATCGACAACGTCCAGATCGATGTCGGTGCGGTGGCCCACATGGCCGGTGAACCACTTGGCGACCGACAGGCCGGCGCCGCCGCCACGAGCGCTTCCGATGATGACGGCGACCCGGAGCGCGGGGTCGTCGGAAGGTGCGAAGTCAGACATCGCGGTCTCCCTGGTTCTCTCGTTTCATTGCCGCGATCCGCAGCACGCCAGGTACCATACAACGACTATTGCAAAAGAGAAAACGTTCGTTGTAAGCGGCCTTGATCGGCATGTGGGAGATGAAGCGATGACCGGCACGGACCCAGAGGACAAGACAAGGACGGCCCAGCCGCGGCGGGGCCGGGTGGACAAGGCGACAGCGATCGTGGAGGCCGCATGTGAGGTCTTCGGACGGGACGGCTACTCCCGGGCCAGCATCGATACGATCGCCGCCGAGGCCAGCGCCTCGACTCGCACCATCTACAACCACTTCCCGGGCGGGAAGGAGGAGTTGTTCCGCTCCATCATGCAGTTGGGCTCAGAGCGGGTCAGGGACGAGCAGCTCGCGCAGTTGCGGAGGTACCTGGATCCGGAGCGTCCGCCGCATCCTGACGACCTTGAACGTGACCTGCTCGCTCTGGCCCGCGCCTGGGTCGGCCTGATGACGGACTTCCGCCACCACTTCTCGCTGGTGCGGCACATCTACGCGGAAGCCGGGCACATTCCGGCCGAGGTCTTGGATGCCTGGCAGGAGGCCGGACCGCGCGTGGTGGGCCGCGAGGTGGCGTCTGCCATGGCCGTGTTGAGCGATCGTGGCCTGATCGACGTCCACGGCAGCCCGGCCCAGGCCGCCACCCATTTCATGGCGTTGACCTCAACCGAGATCACGCAACGGTCCTACTGGGGGGTCAACCCGCTCCCGCAGGAGGAGGCCGACCAGCTGACCGCCGCCGGAGTACGCGCGTTCCTGCGGGCGTACGGCTCCGCAAGCTGAGTTGGAGCCGCCCTCAAACCGGAACCCGGCAATCGGTCGAGGCTCGGCCCCCGGCCCGCGGGCCTCCTCAGCGTGGCGGCCACATTCGGGGATCATGGATCGTTGGGTGAGGCGTTGATCGCGGGAGGCTTGGGCGCAGCTCTGGGGAATGTCTTCGGGTTGACGGCCTTGGGAGAGCGCTACAGGCAGCGCCGTCTCCAACGTCTGGGCCTCTGGAGCGCTCCCTAGGAACACCGGAAGGGCGTCATCAGTGAGCAACCATGAGGGCCAGGCGGCCTCCACCGGCGAGGCGCGGGCGAACGTACTGCGCCTCTCGGGCCCGTGTGAGCGCTGGGCGCGGGACGCGGACTTCATTCGCGAGACCCTCGACCTGGTGGGCGACAAGTGGACCATGCTGGTCATCGGCGCCCTCGCAAGCGGCGACGCCCGCTACTCGGACCTCGACACCGAGATCCCCGCCATCTCCCGGCGCATGCTCAACCTCACCCTCAAGCGCCTCCAGCGCAGCGGGCTGGTCGACCGCACTGCCTGCGCGGAGGTGCCGCCCTGCGTCGAGTACTCCCTCACCAGTCTCGGCGGCTCCCTGCTCTCCGCCGTCGAGCACCTGGCCGCCTGGTGCGCCGAACAGCACACAGAGATCCGACGCCACCAGGACACGTACGACACGAACGCCGCCACACGGAGTGCGTGACTGGCGTAAGGCAAAGTGGATCCCGCGCCACAGTGAGGTTTTCTCAGGGAAGATCACTCCCAGTGGTTATTGCAGACAAGAGCGGTGCGGGCCATGTCGGCAATGCGGCTGGAGCCGAGGCTGATGTGCTTGAGCGCACGCCAGCCGTCCTTCAGTTCCGCGACGCACCGCTTGGTGCCAACGCCGGCGGGCGATCACGGAACGATGCCGTGACCTCCTTCGAGGGCTGCCTGTGCAGGTGAGTAGGGCCCTGTCCGGCTGTCCACGGCCTGCCGGAGATCAGCGATCTTCCCCCGCTGTGTAGACGCCGGGGTACAGAATGGGGGTGTGCGAGGGCGGGCGCCGTCATGTGCGGTGGATGACCAGCACGGCCACGTCGTCGAGGTCGTCTACCGCGACCGCGGCGTCGAGGATGCGGTCGGCGGTCTCCTCGGCGTTCAGTCCGTCGTGGAGGGCCGCGCCGGCCAGTGTTCCGGCTCGCTCGAGTCCGGCTTCCAAGGTGAGGCCCGGTCCTTCGACCACGCCGTCGGTGACCATGACCAGCACGCTGTCCTCGTCCAGGGTGAAGGTCTCCTCGCAGTACTTGGTGTCGGGCACGACTCCCAGGACCGGCCCGCCCGGCAGCTCGCGGAGGCGGTGGCTGCCGTCGCTGCGCGCGCACAGCAACGGCACATGGCCGGCGCTGGCGCCGGTGACCCGTCCGTCGCACGGGTCGAAATGCAGCATGGTGCAGCTGGCGAAGCGTGTCGTGCCCATCGTGACGAGCAGCTGGTTGGTGCGCGTCAGCACGGTTGCGGGATCTGGTTCTTGGGCGGCGATCGCGCGTATGGAGGCGCGCACCTGTCCCATGGTTGCGGCGGCGTCCACGTCGTACCCCTGGGCATCTCCGATCTCCAGGGCGACAGCCCCGTCGGGCATCACGAAGGCGTCGTACCAGTCTCCGCCGATGTCCAGCCCGTCCCGGCAGGGCCGGTAGCGGGCGGCGACCTCCAGACCCGCGAGGTGCTCGGGCAGCGTGGGGAGCATGGTCTGCTGCAAGGCCGTGGCCAGCTCGACGCGCGCCTGTTGCAACCGGATGCGCCGCAGTGCCTGGCCTGCCAGGTCGGCCAGCGTGCCCATAAGGGTCCGCTCCTCCAGGGACGGCCGGTATCCGCTGCCATAGGTCAACAGCCACCCCCCGAGTGGCTGATTGCCGGTCTCGCTGAGGGGGGTGATGGAGACGGTGTAGTCGAAGCCGAGTCGGTCAAGGTGCGGATATCCGAGCCCATGCGGCCAGCGGCGCCTGCAGTCCTCCCGGTCGGTGACGAACTGCGGCTTGCCGGTGCGGATCGCCTCGCACACCGCGTTCGGATGGTCCAGCCGCAGGCCGTCAAGGACCTCGACCTCGCGCATGGTGATTCCGGCATCGGTGGAGATGCGCAGGCGGCCGTCGTCGACGAGCGCGAGCAGGACGCCATCGGCGCCGAAGGTCGCGGCGAGCCGGGTCAGGACGACCTGCCGCAGCTCCTGCTCCGTGCCCGCGGTGATCAAGGCGGAGGAGAAGTCGGCGACCTCCTTGGCGCGCCGCCGCTCGGCAACCAGTGCGGCCTGCGCCTTCTTCTTGCGCTTCTCCTGCTTGGTGTCGTCGCGGACCACCCCGAAGATCCGCTCGGGGCCGTCATAGCCCAGCTGGATCCGACGGGACTGAACGGCCAGGTCGTGCCAGCCGTCATGCGGGGTGAGATACCGCAGCCTCACCCAGGGGCACTGGGCGGGGGCCGAGCGCAGCAGCTGCCGGAAGGCCTCTCGGTCGTCGGGATGCACTGCCGAGATCACCCTGGAAAGCGGCGCAGTGGGATCCGGCAAGAGCGCCACCAGGGCGAGGCCACCGAGCCACTCCAGCTGCTGCCCCTCGGGTGAGTACATCCACAGGCCGAGGTCGGCGGCCTCGGTGGCCACCCGGAACGGGATCAGCAGGCTGGCCAGGTCGTTCCGCGCATCCAGGGCGTGCACCCAGACCAGCTGCTCGGCACCGGCGGGATCCTTCACCGGCTGCGCCTCGATCAAGCAGGCAACGGGTGCTCCGCCTCGCCCAGGGAACTCCAGCACCCGCATCGCGACCGTCTTCGTCCCGCAGGCGGTGACCACGAGACTCTCGGCCGACATCCGCTGGCTTGCGGGCCACAGATCACCGAAGTCACGGCCCAGGCACTGCTCCGCCGGCATGCCCAGCAGCGTGGCCATCGCCGCGTTGAGGCCGTTGATGACACCGTCCAGCGTCAGCAGAGCCGCTGGCTCAGTCCTTTGAAGGAGTTCGTCCGAGGCGCCCATCTGTGGCTCCTGACACATACCAAAACAGCTCTCTTCGGTAATTTTCTCGCATTTTGCCGCGAGGTCTTGGGGAAAGGGTGTGTTTGACTGCTCGCGTCCAGTGACGACGGTGGGGGAACCGCCGGAAACGGTAGAAGGCCGCCCGCGAAGAGGGGGCGAAGGAACTCGGTTGCGGTACAGCCGCGAAGTACAGCAGTTCCGAGCGCGCGGCGAGCCGCCGGGACAGGCCGGGAACCGGGCCGCGTGGTGGCGGTCGCTGTTCGTCGACGAACGGTGCGGCGAGCGGTCGACCACCTACGGTACGACCGTCACAGGCCAGCGCCCCGCCTTCACCAGCCGGATCGCAACT
>NZ_JAYWVC010000032.1:0-56310 GCF_036281785.1 Streptomyces chiangmaiensis
GCAGACCTGCCCGCACCACCGCTGATCAGGTTCTATTTACGCGTCAGAGTCGTGGGCCGGTTACGCCCCGCTGGTGTGCCACGCAGCGGATTGGTACACCGGCTGCTGATCGCACCCGAAAGACGGTTTTCAAGAACGCCGCGACTCTGGTGGTAATTCACCGAGGGGCGTCGTAGGGCCGTTCGGCCGCGGACCGGGCACGTGTGGTGAGCGTCAGTCGGCAGCGGCGACTGCGACCTCGATCAGGCGGTGGGCGGCCGCGTCAGTGCGGGCGACGTCATGGGTCACCAGGCGATCCTCGCACAGTCCGCGCAGGCCGGAGACGAGCAGCGTGGCCTCTGCCCACGCGTGCTGGGGTGGGTGACCCAATCGAACGTAGGCGACGGCGATCGGGTGCGTCATGACCTCGACGGACTCGGCGGCGAGATCGCCGTACTGCTCCGGATCGGTGGCGGCCAGGCTGAGCAGCTGCAGCAGCATGCGGATCGCTCCGGACTGCTCCCCGACGGTAACCGCTTCCCACAGGGCATGGGCGGCCTTGCGCACGCCGTCGGTGTCCTGGACGTCGTCGAACATCGCCTGGGTGTCGGCACGATTGGCGGCCAGCGCCTGGGACAACAGGTTCTCGCGGCTGCCGAAGTAGTACAGAAGCATGCGCTTGGTGGTGCCGACGGCGTCGGCGAGCGAACTCAGCGACGTCTGCGCGAGACCGTGGTGCTGGAGGTGGTGCACAACCTGCTTCAGCAGGTCGGCACGCTTTTCGACATTGACAGGGCGAGGCACGCTTTGACTGTACCGGTCGGTACGCGTAAGGTCCACACGTCATTGATGTGCCGATCGGTACATTAACGCAGCACTGCAGTGGCGACGACCAGATGCAGGGAACGGAGAACGGGCGCCATGGAACCGGCTGGACCGCGAGTGACGATCGCAGAACGTGCGGAACGCAGGGTCGGGGGCATTGGCCCCAGAGCTCACCGTGGCCCCCGAGGGGTGAGCCTGTGACACATCGACACCGGGTCGAGCGCCCTCATGGCATATCCCTGGCCCGAACTCTGGCCGAGACCGTGATGTTCCCGACGGTGCTCTTCCTCGGGCTTCTGTTCTGCCTGGCGCCGGCCCTGCATGCGCCCCAACCGCACCACGCAAAGATCGTGGTCGCGCCCCGCACAATGGCACAGAAAATCGACGCCGCTCTGCAGAAGCAGCATCCCGACGGGTTCGACGTCACTGCCGTGGCAGACGCCGAAGACGCCCGCCAGGCAGTGCTGGACCGGGACGCCGTGGCGGGCTACGTCGTCGATGGCCGACAGAGTGTGCTGTATGTGGCCCAGGCCAACGGTAAGTCCCTCGAGCTGGCGCTGACCAAGGGCTTCACCGCGCTCTCGGCGCACAACCACCAGAAGCTCAAGGTCACCGAGGTGGCGTCCGCGGTGACCAAGGACCAGAACGGCACGGTCCTGGTCTACTTCGGAGTCGCCTGGAGCATCCCGGGGTACATCCTCGCGACGACCCTGATGCGGGCGGTGACCTTCAACCGCCGCAAGAAGCTGTTGACAATCGTGGGCGTCGCCGCCGTCTTCAGCGTCGCGGGCTTCTACACCGGCGTGTGGCTGGACTACCTCCCCAATGAACCCTCGGCCCTGGCGATCTCCTTCTCGCTCACCACCGCGGTGGCCCTGTTCTCCGCCGGCGTGGCGCCCTTCACCAAGCAGTTCTTCCCCCTGGTGGGTATGGGCCTGTTCATCGTGCTGAGCATCCCCACCAGCGGTGTGTCCCCCGTCCCCTTGCTGCCGACGTTCTTCCAGTACCTGCACTACGTCATGCCGCTGGGCAACGCGGTGGACGCCCTGAAGGGCATCTTCTACTTCGACAATGCGGGTGTACTCAAACCGGTCCTCGTGCTCAGCGCGTGGATCACCGCGGGTCTGGCCCTGCAGGGCCTCGCTGCCCTGCGGCACCACCGCGCGGCCGCACGCCGCAACGCGGAGGAAGAGCAGGAGGTGGAGGTCATCGAGGAGCCGCCGGTGGAGGACCCGTCCGTCGAGGCACCCACGCCTACCGCACTCCCGGTCCACCACCACCACCACTTCGGCGAGCCGTTGCCGATGCTGGAGGGCGTCGTCCACGACAGCGAGCAGCAGCCCGTCCGTCAGGCCGCGGTGACCGTCATGGACACCAGTGGCCGACAGTTGGTACGGACCAGGACGAACGCTCAGGGCGAGTACGCCGTGACCGGTCTACCCGAGGGATACATCAGCGTCGTGGTCTCGCGCCCCGGCCACAGTCCGGTGGTGTACCAAAAGCTGCTGCAGGAGGGTGTGGCCGTCCGGGCCGACTTCACCATGCATGACCACCCCAAGGGGTGGTCACCTCGGACGCCGTCCAACGAGGTTCACACGACAACGATCGGTAGATGAGTCGGTCGGGCCAGGCTGAGACATCGCATGTCGCGTCGGATCAGGCCGCAGCGTCCTCTGCCGTGCATCGCAAGGCAGAGGATGGTCAGTAGCGACGCGTCACGGGCGATCCCGGGAACGCCACCTGGGGCCCGACCAGCCGCCCCGCACCGCAGTGGACCCGCCCCGGCGCGACCCCCGTGGAGACCCTCGGCCGGCACGGCCACCACCACTGACGCGCCTTGTCGTCGACGGCGTCGACAAAGGGTGTCAGGTGCCGCGCGGACGATCCGGACGATCGCAGGTGAGTGCCCGGTGGGTGCGGCGATCCGCTGAGCAGGTGTGGGGGTCACCTACGATCCGGTGGTACCGAAGACTGACGGTGCGTCACCGGGCCTTGCCGGGACGCGAGTCTGTGACACGGAGGATTGAGCGCGCGGGTCAGAGATCCGGCGGCTCGTTCCGGATGGTGAGGCGGCCCGGACGTGTCCGCGGGACACTCGGACGTACCAAGAAGTGCAGGGCCTTCCCGGCGGCGTCACCGCCGGGAAGGCCCTGCCTGCGTGTCCGCCGCAGCGGGGCGTTTGTGTGTGGTCAGACGGCGACGATGGCGAGGGCGGAGCCGGCGAAGACGATGGTGTTGCGCACATAGGTCTGGGCCCGCACCCAGCCCGGGAACGACCCTTCAGACGGCTTCTACGACCTGCTCGGCCCAGATGGTCTTGCCGTCCCGGCTGTGGCGGGTCCCCCAGCGCTCTGCAAGCTGGGCGACGATGAACAGGCCACGCCCGCCTTCGTCGTAGGTCCGGGCCCGCCGCAGGTGCGGAGATGTGTCGCTGCCGTCCGACACCTCGCAGGTCAGGCTGCCCCTTTCAAGGATGACGCGCAGTTGGACGGGGGGCCTCGCGTAGCGGATGGCGTTGGTGACCAGCTCGCTGACGACGAGCTCGGTGGTGAAGACCGCATCCTCGACGCCCCAGGCGGCCAGCTGACTGGACACATGGTCGCGGGCCTCGGCGACGACGGCGGGATCGGCGGGCAGATCCCAGGTGGCGACGTGGTCCGCATCGAGGATGTGCGTACGAGCGATGAGCAGGGCCGCGTCGTCGGTGGGCTGATCGTCGCGCATGGTCCTCAGAGCGGCTTCGCAAGCGGCATCGAGGTATTCCTCGGGCCGCGCAAGGACTGTCAGGAGTCGTTGCAGTCCGCTGTCGAGGTCGTAGCCGTGGGATCGAACAAGGCCGTCGGTGTAGAGAACGAGCAGGCTCCCCTCAGGAAGGTCCACCTCGACGGACTCGAATGGCCAGCCGCCCAGACCGAGGGGAGGGCCGGGCGGGAGGTCGATGATCTCAGTGCTGTGATCTGGCATGACGACAGCGGGCGGGACGTGGGCGGCGCGGGCGAGCGCGCAGCGGTGAGCGACAGGGTCATAGACCGCATACAGACAGGTGGCGCCGATCTCCCCCGCGCTGTCCTCGGCTTCTGGTGCGCCCGGGCCTCCCCCGCCGTCTTCGCCCTCGGCGCGGAGCCGAATGACGACATCGTCGAGGTGGGTGAGGAGTTCGTCGGGCGGCAGGTCCATGTCGGCCAGGGCGCGCACTGCAGCGCGCAGCCGGGCCATGGTGGCCGAGGCCTGCAGACCGTGGCCGACCACGTCACCGACGACCAACGCGACCCGAGCGCCGGACAGCGGGATCACGTCGAACCAGTCGCCGCCCACACCGACGCCGGAGCCTGCCGGCAGATAACGACTCACCACCTCAGCCGCGGCGAGCTTGGGCAGGTGTCGCGGCAGGCAGCTGTGTTGCAGGGTCAGCGAGGTTTCCCTCTCCAGCGTGTAGCGGCGGGCATTGTCCACGCATACCGCCGCGCGTGCCACTATCTCCTCGGCAAGGACCAGATCGTCGGCATCGAACCGATCAGGCCGCTCATGGCGCATGAACATCGCCGCTCCCAGAGCGCTCCCCCGGGCACACAGCGGCACCGCGATCGCCGAGTGAATGCCGTATTCGCGCACCAAGGCGGCTCGGCGCGGGTCGCTCACGAGCCACTGGTCCACGTCCGCGCCCTCCAGGAACTGGGCCCGCACAGGCTGGACCGCGGCCAGGCAACGGGCGGGCAGCGACACCGGCGGATAGGTCTCCCCCTCCCCCGCCTTCAGCGCGCTTTCCGGGCAGCCCGCAAGAACGGACCGCTGAGCGACGCGGCGCAGAGAGACCGGACCCGCCAGCGGTGCGGTGGGGGGTTCCTCGCCCCGCAGGACGGCGCCGAACAGGTCCACGGTGACGTAGTCGGCGAACCGTGGGACGGCGACCTCGGCCAGCTCTCTGACGGTATGTGCCACATTCAGAGTGCCGCCGATGCGCTTGCTCGCCTCACTCAGAAGGGCGAGCCGGTCCCGGGCGATCATGATTCGCTTCAGGCGCTCCTCCCGGTCCAGACGAACTCTGCAGACCTGGAGGCTGACGCCGAACGAGACCGCCACTGCCGAGACGACGACGACCCGGCCGCCCACGGAGACCCCGCTGACCAGGAAACCGTAGGTAGCGATGATCGCTGCCAGGCTGAGGGCTCCCACGATCAGGGTGCGCCAGAACGGCAGCAGCGCGGCGGCCACGAGAGGGATCAGCACCGAGTATCCCGACCACCGGACGAGGCCGCGGCCCGCCGCCTCGAACTGCAGGACGGAGATCAACACAAGAGCGAGGACGAGCAGCCAGAAGACGCCCCGCCCGTCACGCCAAAAGGAAGTCATAAAACCTCCCTCCCGGATTCAGACTCCCACACGACCGGACACATCGCCCCGCCCGGGCCGAACGCGTTGTGACCGGTGGCATGAACGAGCCGGCCCCAGGTCAGCGACCTTGGGCTCTCAGGTCCCGTAGACCCCTCGCCGCATCCAGCCGGCCGAGCGGAGGCCGGGAGCGCGAGCGTCCGGTGTTGTCGCCCCGAGCTCAGTCGACGTCGGCTGCGTTGTAAGACCGCAGGTAGGCGGCCAGCTGGGCCACGTCGGTGTCGTCCCAGTCGGTGAACCGCTCCTCGAAGGAGGCACGACGCTGCCGGTTGGCCCCCTTCAGCAGGTCCAGGCCCTTCTCGGACGGCTTCACGATCTGCCTCCGGTGGTCGTCCGGGTCGGTCTCACGCACGATCATGCCCTCCGCCTCGAGCATGGTGATCTGACGGCTGACCGTGGACTTGTCCAGCATGAAATGGCCCGCGAGGTCGGCGGCATGACAACTGCCGTTCTTGTCCATGTGGTCGAGCATGCTGTGCGCCACCAGTGAGAGCTCCGGGTGGAGCTGGGCGGCCTTCTGCCGGGCACGGCGGGCGAACGAGGTGAGTTCGCGCTGGATGACGTCCATCGAGGCCTCACGGTCGGACATGACGAGCACTCTCCTAGTAGTTGTCGCATACAACGATATTCACATGTAGTTTACAACCATCTACGCGAAGGAGAGCCCTCAATGAGTACCCACCGTCTGGCCGGAGAGCGGCCGACAGTGACCTCCACACGCCACACCGTCCGCCACGTGGTGATCCTCCTGCTCACGCCGCTGCTGATGTGCCTGGGTATGGGCATGGCCTACCTCGGAGCCTTCCACGCGCCGCACGCGCACGGGCTGAAAGTGGCCGTCATCGGCTCCTCGCCGCGCTACCAGGTGCTGGCCCAGACGATCAAGGACAGAGCCGGTGACGCGCTGGATGTCACCACCGTGCCCAACCGGGCCGCCGCGCAGCGCCAGATCATGGACCGGGACCTGGTCAGCGCCTACGTGCCCAGCGCCAAACACCCCGAGCTCCTGGTCGCCAAGGCCAACTCCGACACCTCCGCCGCAGCCGCGGAGGCCGTGTTCACGACCGTGGCCGGCAAGCAGGGCGCACCGATGCGCGTCACCGACCTGTCCCAGCTCTCCAGCGGTGACCCCACGGGCCAGGGTCTGTTCTTCCTGCTGGTCGCGCTGAGCATCGGTTCCTACGCCAGCGTCGCCGCCATCAGCGCCGGTGGTGCGACGCTCCGCGTAGGAATCCGGGCCGTCATCGGCCTCGGCACCGCTCTGGTGGTCAGCGTCATAGGAACGGTGCTGGCCGGGCCGGTCTTCCACATCGCCGACCATCACCTGCTCGGGCTGTGGGGCATGGCCCTGCTCTACTCGGCGGGGATCCTCACCATCGGCATCGCCCTTCACACTTTCCTCAAGCGCTGGACGACGCTGGCACTGATGGTGCTGTTCGTCATGCTCAACTTCACCAGCTCCGGCGGCATCTTCCAGCCCGCGTTGCAGAACGGCTTCTTCGGCGCACTGCACGCCTTCTGGAACGGCGCCGGCTTCGTCGAGGGTGTACGCAGCCTGCTCTACTTCGACTCGGCAGACTCCGGCGGCTGCGTCCTCACCCTGGTTCTCTGGCTGGTCGCCGGACTGCTGCTGCTGGCCGCCGCCGCGGTGACCGAACGTCGCACCGCCCCTGCCCCCGCACCAACCCCACCGGCGAACGAGAGGCAGCCCACCGAAGACGAGGCAACCGAGGAGGAAATGGGCGAAGCCGTCGCGGTCTGACAGCGTCACAGGCTCGGGCGCCCCGGTTCAGCGGGCCCAGCACCCCACAGACGCTGCGGGCGCACGGCTGGACGCGAGCGCTGACACAGCGCACCCTCCGGCCCCACATCGACCGGAAAGCCCGCCAGGCCCGCTGTTCGCAGGGCCGCACCAGCCGAGACGATCACCGCAGCCCTGACTCGCAGCGCCTGTCGCGCAAAAAGGGACATCGGAGACATCACTGCGTCCAGGCGAGACGGACATGACAGAACCGGAGATCGACTACACGGCGGTGTTCCAGGCCCTTCGCGGGGCAATGGCGCTCCTGACCCCGCAGCTGTTCTTTGCGGACGTCGACGAGACATGGATGCTCGTTCCCACGCCGAGGCGCAGGCCGCGCGCTACGGGCCGCTCGGGCCGCCCCGGACGCTGCCGGTGTTCTTGACGATGACCGTGTCGCCGACCCGGCTGAATGCGTAGAAGCGCTGGGCGTCCGCCGTGTTCAGGTGGATGCAGCCGTGGGAGATGTCGATCCGGCCGACGGCGCTGTTCCAGGGGGCCGCGTGCACGAACACGCCGCCACTGGTCAGGCGCACCGCCCAATGGACCGTGAGGACGTAGTAGTTGGGATTGCCCGGATCACACGTGATGCGCGCGCTGCACGAGGTCATTTTGACGACCGCGTCCTTGCCCAGCACGTGGAACGTTCCGGACGGCGTGGGGAAGCCGGGTTTTCCGAAGCTCACAGGGAAGGTCATGACCGTCCGGTCGTGATCCGTGACGGTCATCCGGTGGGTTGCCGCGTCGATCGTCGTGACGTGGCCCGCGGAGTCCGCCCGGGCGGGACCGGCGACCAGCGTCAGGACAACTGTCAGGGCACCCACCAGTGTGAGCCGGGTGGTGTCACGAAGGCGTGGGCGTGGGACTTGGCGTGGGTGGGCCATTGCAGATCACCGCCGCTCTCCCGTACAGACCGGAGCATTCTGCCCCTGACCTCGAGGCAACTTTGCCCTATATCTTATGGTTTCCGCCATCTGGAGCACTCGGTCACAGGTCAGCGCCAGGAGTCTCGCAGATGCTCTCGCACCAGAAATCGAACACGTGATTGAATTCGAGCCATGGCGCACAGGACGTTCCCACCCGAGTTGATGCAGACCCAGCGCGACTGGAACCGCACCTACGAAGCGCTCGCCCGGCGACCTCCTCAGACCGCAGTGCTGCGCAGACGCCTGCGGGAACTCTCCAGCCGGCTCGCCGCCCACCCGTACTGGCACACCGAGGCCGGGCGATCGCCAGCGGCCAAAGTGGAACTGCGTCAGCAGGTCCGGTCACAGGAGGCGGAAGCCTCGTGAAGGACCACCTGACCGAACGCCAGGAACGCATCCTGAAGTGCATCAGGGATTGGATCACCGAGCACGGAGAGGCGCCCTCGGTGAGGGAGATCGGTCAAGCCGTCGGCTTGTCGAGCAAGTCGTCCGTGGCGTACCAGCTCGACAGGATGGAACAGCTCGGGGTCATCGACCGGAGCATGCGCCGCGGTAGGGGTCGGGGCATCTCCCTGCCGCGATAGTCGGCGCGGCAGGGGGAAGAGCGGCAGGGGGAAGAATGGGTGAGCCGCGTATCCACCCGCCGTGTCCGCGACGGCGCTGGTGGCGCAGGCGTGGAGGTAGCCGTGCCGCTGGGTCGCTTCGGACCGGCTCGGAAGCACGCTGTGCACACGGCCTCATCTTCCAAGCGCCGGGCGCAGGTTCGAAAAGTGCCCGAACGGCAACGTCCGCCCAGGACGACGCCTGGGCCGGGCAATTGGCCCCCGCGCGGCCCGCCGTCCCGGTACCGGCGGGCCAGCGCCTTCGAAAGCGCCGTCGCGGGGTAAGCGGAACGTACGCCTCCGTCGACCAAAACGGAAGACCTCTGCCGCACCGGCCCACCCTTCGAGACGAGAACGCCGAGCCGGCGGCCACCGCGCCCCGTCCGGCTCCGCCGTGTCGGCTACCGGGCATGCCCCGCGCGCGACAGCCCCTGCCGGGCGTCCGCCCGGCTCACGATGTCGCCGGCGCCGGGCTGCGCGGTGGTCCTCCCCTCCAAGCCCACGCCGGTGTCCAGGTCTCGGTGCCGGAGTGGTCGAACCGCTCTGAACAGAGGTGGTCGCGGAGTGCGGCGAGGGCCGGGTGAGAGTTGTCGTGGTGCCATACCAGTGAGTGCGGGTAGACCGGTGTCGGGTCGCGCACGGTGATCCGCCGCAGGCCGTGATCGGCGGGCCAGACGAGGTGTGTCCGCTCGCCGACGAAGGTCGCCAGTGACCGGGAGTCGGCGATGGTGTCCAGCAGGGGCTCGGTGCCGAAGTCGGGGCCGGTGATCTCGATGGTGAGCCCGAACTCGGCGGCCAGGGCGTCGTAGTAGGCGGCCCACTCGGTTCCGGGAACGATGCCGGGCATCCAGATCCGGTGTCCGACGAGCTCGGCCGGCCCGACCGTGCGGGCGGCGGCGAGCTCGTGGGCGGGGCCGGTGAGCAGTTGGACGGGCTCGTCGAAGGCCCGGACGACCGCGATGTCGTCGGGGAGCCGCCGGCCGGGCATGGTGACGGCGCGGAAGGACGCGTCGATCGTGCCGGACCGGATGGCGTCGACGGCCGCGTCGGCGTCGAAGAGCGTCACGACGTCGAGCTCGACCTCGGGGTGCGCGTGATGGAAGTCTCGCAGCACGGCAGCCGGGGCGAGCCGTCGGCCGATCACATCGACGCGCAGCGCCCGGCGCCCGGGACGGACCGAGGCGACCGCCCGCTCCTCGGCCCGCAGGAGATCGCGGGCGTGGGGCAGGAACGCCTGTCCGTCGATGGTGAGCTGCGCTCCTCGCGCGGTGCGGGTGAACAGCCGTACGCCGAGGATCTTCTCCAGCGTGGCGATGCGTTTGGAGACGGCCTGCTGGGTGATCGACAGCTCGGCGGCAGCGTCCTGGAACCGCCCCGCGTCCGCGGCGGCCACAAAGGTGCGCACAGCATCAAGATGCATGCCGGCCACGGTAACGACACAACGAACGGTTGTACTTTCCCGTCCCGATGGTTGTTTGATCAGCCGGTCTGCTGCTCGCTTTGATGCCGAGGGTCAGCGTGTGGTTGTCCAGATCGGCGAGAGGTGCGGTGGGAATGCCGGGTAGGCGGGCGCTGGGGCGGCGGTTCGGGTGGCTGTGGGCGGCGTATGCCGTCAGCTCCTACGGCACATGGCTCGGGTTCGGGGCGTTTCCCCTGATCGCGGTCCTCGTGCTGCACTCCGGGCCGACCCAGGTGGCGGCGCTGGCTGCCGCGGGGCGGGCGGTAGGGGCCGTGGTCGCCGTGCCGCTCGGTCCGTGGGTGGAGTTCCGCCGCAAGCGGTCAGTGATGATCGCGATGGACCTGACCCGGTGCGCGGCGATGATCAGCGTCCCCGCCGCGTTCGCGCTCGGCCGCCTCAGCTTCGCCCAACTCCTTGTCGTCTCCGTCGTCGTGGCCGCGGCCAACATCGCCTTCAACGCGGCCAGTGGTGCGTATGTGAAGGCGCTCGTGCCGGCGGGGGACCTGCTCATCGCCGGCAGCCGGTTCGAGTCCACGATGTGGACCGCGACCACGGTCGGACCACCGCTCGGCGGGGCCGCGATCGGGATGTTCGGCCCGATGACGACCGTGGTGGCCGATGCGGTCAGCTACCTGCTCTCGGCGCTGGGCATCCGCGCCATCGGCGGAACGGAACCGCGCCCCACGCGGACCGGTGCATCGCGGCTGCGGGCAGGTGATCTGCTCGAAGGCTGGCGCCACATCCTGGCCCACCCCACGTTGCGCCCGCTGTTCTTCAACACGATCGTGGTCAACGGCCTGATCATGGCCTCCGAGCCGCTGCTCGCCGTGCTCCTGCTGAGTCATCTCGGATTCGCACCCTGGCAGTACGGTCTCGCGTTCGCGGTGCCGTGCGTCGGTGGCCTCATCGGCTCACGGCTGGCGCACCGACTCGTGGCGCGGTTCGGGCAGCACAAGGTGATCGTCACCGCCGGGGCACTGCGTGTGTGCTGGCCTGTCGGTCTGACCTTCGTCCGGCCCGGAGTCCCCGGGATCGTGCTCATCATCGCTGTCCAATTCGGCCTGGTGACTTGCTGTGCCCTGTACAACACGGTGTTGGCCACCCACCGGCTCGGCCACACCGCCCCCGACCGGGTCGCCCGCACCCTGTCCGCGTGGTCGGTCAGCAGCAGTGCCGCCATCGCGGCGCTGACCGCCGTATGGGGTCTGCTGGCCGCCCTCACCGGCCCCCGCGCCGCGATCGCGATCGCCGGAGTGCTCCTCCTGGCCACCCCGCTGCTGCTCCCCCGTCGCGAGAAGGCGCCCCGGAACACGAGGGGACAGGCCACGAGTCTCACCTGACGCGCCGAAGGTCCACGACGAGGCCCGGCTCGTCGATACGCCGGTGCCTTCCGCATCCGTACGGCCGCCTGCGAGCTGCCACGACACCGAACCGCTCGCCCGCCAGGCCGAGTTCGCCCGCGGTGCGGCGGCCCGCTCGCCGCCTGTGCTTCCCGAACCGCGGGACGCGCTCAACGCCGCCGGTCCGGTGGACCGGCCGGTCTGATCGCCGCCGGATCCCAGCGGTACATCCGCTTGAACGCGACCCATGCCCCCCAGTCGGGCTCGTACAACGACGTCATCACCAACGCCACGGCCCGGCCCCGCGGCCCGCGATAGAGGCAGCGCAATCTGCCGGGGCGCCAGAGCCCGCCGACGCGCACCTCGACGTCGCGGTGCGGCCAGTAGGCCGTGTGATCACCCGTGAAGCAGTCGAGCATCTCGCCCGTGTCGATCGTGCGGGCGTCGCCCTCTCGCAACTCCGCTTCCGCCGTCGCGAGAACCTCCCTCGAGGTGTACTCCAGGCTCATGCGGTCCGGATCCCAGGCGACCCACACCATGTTGATCGACGGCGTCGGCCGGTCGACGATCGTGAGGATCGCCCGGGTTCCGTCCGGCAGGTTGCGGTACTGGATGACCTGCGTCCTCTGTCGTCGGCCTCCGCGGCTGAGCGTGAGCCAGAGGCCGGTGCGGTTGAACTCCACCTCCTCCCTCGCCGGCAGCTGGGCCGGAATCGGAAGCGGCACCTCTTCCGCATCACGCCATTCGCTCATGTGTTCGAAAGTAGCCCCGAACGGAGCTTCTGACGAGGCGCCTGCGCGCGATTCACCCGAAGGTGGCACCGCGCGGCGACCGCGGGCCGACCCCCGACATCACACGGATCGCCGGCCCGGCCCGGCGAACGCGCCGACGACGGGAGGACCTCGATCTCGGCGTCGTCGGAGGACTCCCACGCGCCCGACCACACCTGGCCCGGACCGCCGTGCCGCCCGCACAGCGCCCAAGGCCCGTTCAGCACCGCTTGGCAAGTGCCATGCCTGTTGGCCAACTTCCCGTCACACGATCAGCCGCTTTCGGCAAATCCCCCTTGTCGCAACGGACATGTAACGGAAAGAGGCTCGCCAGTCGTGCACCCGCAAGGAGACGCACGGACTAGGAGGGGAACACATGTCTCGTCTGAGGATCGCGACCGCCGCAGCCACCGCTGTGGTGCTGTCGCTGGCCGGCAGCAGCCTGGCCACCGCTGCACCGACGGCTCACGGCGGTCGGGGTCCGGTGCTCAAGGCACGCTCCGACCATTACACGGCCCACGCGGGCCGGACGCTGACCGTCCGCGGAAAGGGCTTCCTGTCCAACGACAGCGGCAGGCCGGTGACGCTCGTCTCGCACACCAAGACCGCGCACGGTTCTCTGACGGTGCGGCAGGACGGTTCGTTCGGCTACACCCCGAACCCGGGATTCAAGGGCACCGACAGCTTCGACTACTCGGTCAGCGACGCCGTCCGGCTGTACCGGACCCATCTGCCGGCGCTCACCACGATCGGCGGGGTGAAGATCTCGGGCGGGGCGTACGGATCGTCGCTCTACCCGGTGCCCGGTTCGAAGAACGAGTTCTACGGGATCACGGACCGCGGCCCCAACGTGGACACCCCTGACGGCCACAAGGCGCTGCCGCTGCCGGACTTCCACCCGGCGATCGCCAAGATCCGTCTGGTCGGCACCAAGGCGGAGGTCCTCGAGACGATCCCGCTGCGCGCCGCCGACGGCACCCTGTACAACGGCCACGTGAACACCCGGGCGAACACCGGCGAGTCGCTGATCGACCTGGCCGGGAACCCGCTGCCGGCCTCGCCGAACGGCTACGACCCCGAGGGTCTGGTCGCCCTGCCGGACGGCTCCTTCTGGGTGTCCGACGAATACGGCCCGTTCATCACCCATTTCTCCCGCGACGGCCGGGCGCTCCAGCGCCTCTCCCCCTTCGACGGCTCGCTCCCGGCCGAACTGGCCAACCGGGTGCCGAACAAGGGGATGGAGGGACTGACCCTCACGCCCGACGGCAGCACGCTCGTCGGCATGATGCAGTCCGCGCTCCAGCAGCCCGACCTGCCGTCCGGCGTCAAGACCAAGAACGTCACCGTGCTGCGCATCGCGACGTACAACCTGCGCACCCACGCCACGCACGAGTACGTCTACCTGCTCGACGACCCGAAGGCGACGAGCGGCGCGGTCAGTGAGATCACCGCGCTCAGCAACACCACGTTCGTCGTGGACGAGCGGGACGGCAACATGGAGCCCGGCGCGTTCAAGAAGCTCTTCAAGATCGACATCAGCGGCGCGACCGACGTCGGCCCGTCCGCCGACGTTGCGGGCGCCATGTACGACGGGGCCGAGGGCGGGCTGCTGATCGGTCCGAAGCACCAGACCATCGACGCCTACGTGGGCGAGGACGACACCGCCACGGCCCGGGCCGCGCTGAAGGCGGCCGGCGTCACCCCGGTCGCCAAGAGCCCGTACCTGGACCTGGGCGCCCTGGTCACCCGCCTTGACGCGACCGGCGCCTTCTTCGGTCACGACAAGGTCGAGGGTGTCGCCACCACGGACCACGGCCGCACCCTCATCATCAGCAACGACAGCGACTTCGGCATCGACGGTGTCTCCAACGACGCGGCGCCGTACACCCTGCACTCCAAGATCCTCCCGAGCGGGCAGCAGGACGACGGCGAGTACCTGGCTGTCGACACCACCAAGCTGCCGGCCGCGACCAGCACGGCCACGGTCACCTTCACGGTGCGCTGACAGCGCCTCGTACCGACCCACGCTGAGTGAACAACGGCGGGCTGTCGCCACGGACCGGTGAAGCGGTCCTCGGCGGCAGCCCGCCGGCACACGGTGCGGCATCCGTAACGAGTCGCCTCATCAGGCCGTCCGCTTGCGCGCCGCCGTCTTCTTGGCCGTGGACTTCTTCGCGGCGGTCTTCTCGGCCGCCGTCTTCTTGGCCGCCGCGTTCTTCGCGGGCGTCTTCGCGGCCGCCGTCTTCTTCGCGGGCGCCCTTTTTGCGGGCGCCTTCTTCGCCGCCCCCTCCCTCGCCGTCGACGTCCGCTTCCTGCCGCCGGCCTCCTTCGACGCCGTACGCGCCGGCAAAGACGTGACCTCCGCGGCTCCGCCCGTTCCCGCGCCCCGCGACTCCTTCGCCGCGCGCACGCTCCTCTCCAGGGCCGCCATCAGGTCCAGGACCTTCCCGCCTTCGGGCTCGGGCGCCGGCGGAAGCTCCTTGCCCTCCGCCTTCGCGGCGATGAGCTCCTCCAGCGCCACGCGGTACTCGTCGTGCAGTTCGTCCAGGTCCACGTCCCCCAGGGTGTCCATCAACGCGTCCGCCAGGTCCAGCTCCTTGTCCCGGACCGTCACGCTCTCGTCGGGCGCCACCCCTTCCGGCGCCCGGATCTCGTCCGGCCACAGCAGCGCGTGCATGCCGATCACGTCGCCGACCGCGCGCAGCATCCCGAGCCGCTCCCGCCCCCGCAGCGCGTACTTCGCGACGGCCACCTTTCCGCTGCGTCTCAGCGCCTCCCGCAGCAGCGCGTATGGCTTGGCGGCCGCGGGGCCGCTCACGGAGAGGTAGTACGCCGTGTCCAGCTGGAGGGGGTCGATCCGGTCCTCCGGCAGAAAGGCCAGGATCTCGATCGTCCTGGCGGTCGGAAGCGGAAGCTTCGCCAGGTCCTCGTCCGTGATCGGGATGACCGTGCCGTCCGCGTCCTCGTACCCCTTGCCGATCTCCGACGAAGTCACCTCGCGGTCATCCAGCTCGCAGAACTTGCGGTAGCGGATCCGGCCGGCGTCCTCCAGATGGATCTGGCGGAACGAGATCGAGCGGCTCTCGGTGGCGTTCATCAGCTTGACGGGGATGCTGACCAGTCCGAACGAGATGGTGCCGTTCCAGATGGATCGCACGTTCCGCCTCCTTTCCTCGGAGATCGGGCGATTTCATGGGATTCTCATCGTATGACGCCGATCACAGAGGTGGAGGGGCGACGGCTCGCGCTCACCAACCTGGAAAAGGTGGTCCATCCGGCGACCGGCTTCACCAAGGGCGAGCTGCTGCACTACTACGCGACCACCGCACAGGCCCTGCTGCCTCACCTCCGCGACCGCCCGATGTCCTTCCTGCGCTATCCGGACGGACCCGACGGCCAGGTCTTCTTCACCAAGAATGTGCCGCCGGGTACGCCCGACTGGGTCGCCACGGCCGAGGTGCCGCGCTCGGAGGGTCCGGCCCGCATGGTGGTGATCCAGGACCTGCCCAGCCTGATGTGGGCGGCCAATCTGGTCACCGAGTTCCACACTCCGCAGTGGCGTGTCCAGGCCCCCGACGAGGCGGACCGGCTGGTCTTCGACCTCGACCCGGGCTCACCCGCCACCGTCGTCGAGTGCTGTGAGGTCGCCCTGTGGCTGCGGGAGAGGCTCGCGGCGGACGGGGTGGAGACCTACGCGAAGACGTCCGGCTCGAAGGGACTGCACCTGCTTGCGACGGTGTCGCCGACACCGTCGCCGGCGACGACGGACTACGCCAAACAGCTCGCCATGGCGGCGGAGAAGGCGATGCCCCGCCTGGTAGTCCACCGCATGACCCGCAGCCTGCGGCCCGGGAAGGTCTTCGTGGACTGGAGCCAGAACGCGGCACGCAAGACGACGGCGGCGCCCTACACCCTGCGCGCCCGGGCGGAACCCAGCGTGTCGGCGCCGGTGACATGGGAGGAGGTCGCGGACTGCGCGTCCCCGGACAGCCTGGTCTTCCGGGCGCCGGACATCGCCCCCCGGCTCCAGGCGTACGGCGACCTGCTGGCACCGCTCCTCGACCCCGCCCGCGCCGCGTCGCTGCCCTGAACCGGTCACACGCTCGACCAGGTGTGCCGGTCCCGCGCCATCGCGTGCAGCGCCTCCACGTCCGCCGGCTTCAGCATGCCGCCGAGCCGGGCGAGGCCGGGAAGATCCGTGTCCTTGAGGATGGGGATCTCCCGCAGCGGGGTGGTGATCTCCACATGGCCCGGCTCCACCAGGACCAGGACCGGCTGGACCTCGGCGGTCAGCGCGTACGACGCCCGGCCCGCGTCGGCGCGCACCCGGCGCAGCAGCGGCAGCGGCTCGTGGCGGCCCACCGTGACCATCGGGTCGGCGACGAGGATCCGCTGCCGGCGGGCGTCGAGCGAGCACACCGCGAAGAGGCCGCCGGGGCCGATCACCAGATGGTGGATGCGGTCCCCACCGGGCAGCGGCACCGAGTGCAGGGTGTGCCAGCCCGCGCCCTCCATCAGGTCGAGGGCCTCGCCGGTCTTCTGTTCGGCGGCCAGCGCCCGGCGCCGCGGATCGGTGCGCAGCCGATGCGTGGGCTTCGGGGTGCGGTCCAGTGCGATCAGCAGGGCCTCGCCGGGCCGGTTCGGGGCCAGGTCGTCGTCCGGGTGCAGCGTGAGCCGGGCCAGCTCCGCGGGGGTGGGGACGGGCGGCGGCCCCACCGTCACCGGGCCGGTCAGGAACGGGCCGAGTGCGTCGAGCACGTCCTGCCTCAGGTCCTCGCCGAGCAGGTTGACCCGGCCCGCCTCCCGGTCGTACCAGGCGACGTTCCTGCCGTCGGTGCCGCACACGTACAGGCGTTCCTGCCCGTGCCGCCAGGTCGGTATGACGCGCAGTCCACTCATGCACCATCACCCCTCGTCCATGGGAACAGGCGGGGTGCTCCAGGGGCAAGAACCCGGATACCTTTGTGAGCAGTTGGGGAGTCGGTGGGAGGCGCCGTTGCGGACCCGCGGAATGCAACCCGATGTTCCCGCTCCGGACAGCCCGTGGAGCGAGATCGTGCCCGGCCTGTGGATGGGCGGCCACGAGTTCACGGGGCGCTCCGGAGGGCTGGAACTCGCTGTCGTATGCAATGAGTTCGATCTGGTGCTGACCCTGTTGCGACTGCCGGGGCACGGCCCGGACGAGGGGGTCGAACACCATGTGTGGCCGATACCGGACGGTCCGCTCGACGGGACCCAGATCGCGGGTGTGATGCGGCTCGCCCAGGCCGCCGACGACGCGCTGGAGGACGGGCGCCGGGTCCTCGTCCGCTGTTACCACGGGTACAACCGCTCGGGGCTGGTCGTCGCGCAGGCGCTGATCCGGGCCGGTCACTCCGCCGACGAGGCGATCCGGATGATCCGCGCCCGCCGGGGACCCTGGGCGCTGCACAACAAGCTGTTCGTGGAGTATCTGCAGGCGGGACTGGACACGGTCCGTCTCCTGGAGGAACTCGCCGAGTGATACCGCCGTCCGGTCATAGAGTGAGCAACCGGCCAGCAGGTGACCAAAAGGACGTGCCCCGTGTTCCCCAGCCGTCATGTGCGCGCAGCCCTCGGTCTCGCCACGACCGCCCTGCTCGTGGCGGGGTGCGGCGACGCCGGCGCCCTGCGTTCGGCGGGTCCGACCGCCACCGCCGTCGGACCGGTCAGGCTGTGGCCGCAGCTGGCGCCCGCCTCCACCCCCGCCCTGGACTACGGCGTGGCGGACACCGAGACCGTGCGCGGCGTCACCGTTGCGGGTGACGACGTCCACCGGGTACCGCCGCTGGACGTCTTCCGCGCCGAGGTCGCCGCGCACCCGGACACGTACTCCGGCCCGAACGCGCTCTACGCACCGACCCGCGAGCGGCTCGCGGACTGCGGCAAGAAGGGCACCGCGGGCCGCAGGTGCCCGCTCCTCGACGCCTACTACCGCGATCTCACCGGAGACGGGAGGGACGACATGGTGCTCGGCATCCGTTTCCCGGGCGATCAGCTGGCGGTGCGTGTCTACACCGTCGAGCACCACCGGCTGGTCCAGGTCATGGGCACCTCGGACAGTGTGATCAGCGTGGAGCTTGCGGGCCGCGACGTGCTCATCCGCTCACCGTCGACGCTGCCGGGGTACGAGTTCCGCACCGTGTGGACCTGGGACGCGCACCAGCACGCGATGCTGGCGAGCCGGGACGAGATCCTGCGGACGGGCACCGCACCGCCGCGCCGGCGGGTTTCGCCGGTTCCGTCGAAGAGCGCCTGATGACCTCCGTGACGCGCACCCTGGGGCGGCTGCCCCACTGGACCGCCACCCTCACCTGGAAGGCAGCCGCGTTCATCACCGTGATGTGCTGCGGTCTGGCCGCTCTGCTCGGCGTGCTCGTCCACGTCCAGGTCACCGACCGGACCGTGGGCGAGGCCCGGGGCCGGGCGCTCGACCGGCTCACCGAGGCGGCACAGGCGTACGAGGCGGGCGACCGGCTGCCGCTCCGGGCGGGCATCGACCTTCCGGGGCTGCCCGCCCGGCTCAGGAACCTGGCGGCGGGCGGGCGCCGCGGCACCATGGTCGGAACCGGCGACACCCAGCCCACGATGTGGGCGGCGGGCCCGGCCGACGGCGGACGGGCACTCGCCGTACAGGTCGACTATCGGCAGGGAGCTCGTATCATCGCCGCCCTCGACCGGGCGATCCTGTGGTCCTCGGCCCTGGCGATCAGCGTGACGCTGCTGGTCGGGGCGTTCGCGGTGACCCGGGTGACCCGGCGGCTGCAGGCCACGGCGCAGGTGGCCCGGCGGATCAGCGCAGGCGACCTGGACGCACGGGTGGACGACCCGCACACGAAGGACCCGACGCGCCCCCAGGACGAGGTCGCCGCGGTCGCCGGCGCCCTGGACACGATGGCGGCCACCCTGCACGGCAAGCTGCTCGGCGAGCAACGGTTCACCGCGGACGTGGCACACGAGCTGCGCACCCCGCTGACGGGGCTGCACGCGGCGGCCGAGCTGCTGCCGCCCGGACGGCCGACCGAGCTGGTGCGCGACCGGGTGGCCACGCTGCGCACGCTCACCGAGGACCTGCTGGAGATCTCCCGCCTGGACACGAAGAGCGAGCGTCTGGACCTGGACACCGAGCAGCTCGCACCGCTGGCCGAACGGGTGGTGCGGGCCTCGGGCACCGCGACTCAGGTGCGGGTGGTGCGGGACGCGCGTGTCGAGACCGACCGTCGCCGCCTGGAGCGGGTGCTCGGCAATCTGGTGGCGAACGCGCACCGGCACGGACGGGGTCCGGTGGTGCTGACCGTCGACGGTGCGCGGGCCACCGTACGGGATCACGGAGACGGCTATCCGGAGTACCTCCTGGCCCACGGACCGCAGCGCTTCCGGACCGAGGGCGGCGGGAGAGGTCATGGTCTCGGGCTGACGATCGCGCTGGGACAGGCACGGGTGCTGGGCGCAGCGCTGGAGTTCGCCAACGCCCCGGACGGCGGGGCGGTGGCCACGCTGAGGCTGCCGGAGCCGGTGACCCACGGCGTACCTGAAAGGGCCGATTGAGCCGATATAACAGGACACGGCGGTCCCCGCTTGCTACGTTCCGCACATGATCCAGCCCGGAACGCCAGGACTGCCGGGGACGAGCACGGAGACGACCGACGCCCCCGCTCCCGCCCACCGCGTGCCCCGGGGCCGCGGCATCGAGTTCGCCCTCATCGTCCTCGCCGTTCTGATCTCCATGTACGGCTACTGCGCCGTCGGGCTCGCCAAACACGGCACCGTCCCGCCCGGCGCCGCCCGTTACGGCGCCGGGCTCGGGGTCCTCGCCCTGCTCGCGCACTGTGCGGTGCGCCTGCGCGCCCCGTACGCCGATCCCCTGCTCCTGCCCATCGCCGTCCTGCTCAACGGCGTGGGTCTGGTCCTCATCTACCGCCTCGACCTGGAGACCCCGGGCGACCGGGCCGCCCCCGCCCAGCTGTACTGGTCCACGGTCGGCGTGGCGCTCTTCATCGCCGTGGTGCTGCTGCTGCGGCATCACCGGGTGCTCCAGCGCTACACATACGTCTGCGTGGTCGCCGCCCTGGCCCTGCTCACTCTGCCGATCTTCTTCCCGGCCGTGAACGGCGCCCGGATCTGGCTCAGGGTCGCCGGATTCTCCATCCAGCCCGGCGAGTTCGCGAAAGTGCTGCTGGCGGTCTTCTTCGCCGGGTACCTGGCCGCCAACCGCCATGCGCTGGCATACGCCGGCCGTCGTGTGTGGCGACTGCAGTTGCCGACCGGGCGGGTCCTGGGCCCCGTCGTGGCCATCTGGCTGCTCAGCGTCGGGGTGCTGGCGCTGGAGCGCGACCTCGGCACCTCCCTGCTGTTCTTCGGGCTGTTCGTGGTGCTGCTGTACGTCGCCACGGGCCGCACCGGCTGGATCGCCGTCGGCCTGCTCCTCGCATTCGCCGGCGCGCTGGCCGTCGGCCGGCTCGAACCGCACGTGCACGCCAGGGTCGCAGACTGGCTGCACCCCTTCGCGTCGATCGAGGCGGGCATCGGCCCCAACCAGCTCGCCCAGTCCCTGTTCGCCTTCGCCGCCGGGGGCGCGCTCGGCACCGGCCTCGGCCTCGGCCATTCGATCCTCATCGGCTTCGCCGCCAAGTCCGACTTCATCCTGGCGACGGCGGGCGAGGAGCTCGGCCTCGCGGGCCTGTCGGCGCTCTTCCTGCTCTACGGCCTGCTGGTGGAGCGCGGCTACCGGGCGGGCCTGGCGCTGCGCGACCCCTTCGGACGGCTGCTCGCCGTCGGGCTCGCGTCAATCGTCGCACTCCAGGTGTTCGTGATCGCGGGTGGGGTGACGGGGCTGATCCCGCTCACTGGCATGGCGATGCCGTTCCTCGCCCAGGGCGGCTCGTCCGTCGTCACCAACTGGATCATCGTTGCGCTGCTCATCCGGATCAGCGACTCGGCCCGCAGCCAGCACGACGGGACGGCGGTGCCGTGAGCCTCCCCCGAGGTCTCGACTCCGCCCGGCCAGGAGGGGCCCCCACCATCCAACGGGCGGCGGCCCTGTGCGTGTTGCTCCTGGTCGCCCTGTTGGTGAACGCCACCCGGGTGCAGATCTTCGAGGCCTCCCGCTACGACGACAACCCCGCCAATCGCCGGCAGATGATCGCCCGGTACGGCGCGCCGCGCGGCGACATCGTGGTCGGCGGACGCGCGGTGACCGGCTCCCGGGACGCGGGCGGGATGTTCCGCTACGAACGCACGTACACGGACGGGCCCTTGTACGCACCCGTCACCGGCTTCGCCTCGCAGGTCTACGGGTCGACCCTGCTGGAGGACACCCACGACGCGCTCCTCGCGGGCACCGACCCGGAGCTGGTGCCGTTCCCCCTGTGGAACGACCTCATCCGGGCACGCAGCCCCGGCGGCGATGTGGTCACCACCCTCGACGCGGCGGCGCAGCGTGCGGCGTACCAGGGTCTGGCCGGGCGCACCGGCGCCGTGGCCGCGATCGAGCCGTCGACCGGGCGGATCCTGGCGCTGGTGTCGGTGCCGTCGTACGACCCGGGAGAGCTGTCCGGTTCGAGGACCTCTGTCGTCCGGGCCTGGGAGCGGCTGAACGGGGACGCGGCGAAGCCGATGCTCAACCGTGCGATCCGGCAGACGTATCCGCCCGGTTCGACGTTCAAGGTGGTGACGGCCGCCGCCGCGTTGGACACGGGGCTCGTGCGGGACCTGGACGCGCCGACGGATTCCCCGGACCCCTACCCCCTGCCCGGTACCACGACCCGGCTGACGAACGAGGCGCGGGGCTGCGCGGACGCATCCTTGCGGTATGCCTTCGAGTGGTCGTGCAACACGGTGTTCGCGAAGCTGGGCGTGGAGATCGGGCTGCGGAACATGACGGAGGCGGCGGAGCGGTTCGGCTTCAACGACCAGAAGCTGAGGATCCCGTTCTCGGTGGCACCGAGCACCTTCGACCGGAAGCTGGACGGGCCGCAGTTGGCACTGTCCTCGATCGGGCAGTTCGACACGCGGGCGACGCCGCTGCAGATGGCCATGATGGCGGGCGCGGTGGCGAGTGACGGCTCGGTGAGCGCGCCGTACCTGGTGGAGAGGACGACGACAAGGGCGGGCGACACGGTCTCCGCGACCGAACCGCGCACCCTGCAACGCGCGATGAGCCCGGCGACCGCGGGGGCGCTGCGGGAGATGATGGTGAACGCCGTACAGGAAGGCACGGGCAGGAACGCGATGATCCCCGGCGCCACGGTGGGCGGCAAGACGGGCACGGCGCAGCACGGCGTGGACAACTCCGGCAAGCCGTATGCCTGGTTCATCTCATGGGCGCAGGCGGACGACGCGATGGAACCGGCGGTGGCCGTCGCCGTGGTGGTGGAGGACGCCGCGGGCGAACGGGGGGAGATCAGCGGGGGCGGCGATGCGGCACCGATCGCCAGGGCGGTGATGGCGGCGGTGCTGGAGTCGCAGCGGGACATGGGCCGTTGACAGGGCCGTCTGCTGAGACGGGGCTGTCACACATCCCGCAGCCGACCCACCGTTGCAGAGCGCGTCCGGTAACGCGACGGACCTGCCCCCGGGGAGGCCGCCATATGCCACATCGCCCGTCGATCGAGTGATCAACCCGTGAGGCGTCGACCCTCCTCGATCGCCTCGCCCACCTCCGCGACCCGCTCCTGCTCCTCCGCCGCGAAACGCTCCGCGTCCAGCTTCTCGGCGATCTCCTCGTCCTGGGCCATCAGCAGGTCGAGATTGGAGTCGCCCATCTCGAAGACGCCCATGTCGACGTAGGCCTGCTGGAGGCGCTTGCCCCACAGGCCGATGTCCTTGACGCAAGGGACGATGCGACTGAACAGCAACTGGCGGAACAGCCGGAGGAATTCGGAGTTCTCGCTGAACTCCTCCGCCTCCGCCTTCGGGATGCCGAAGTTCTCCAGCACCTCCACCCCGCGCAGCCGGTCCCGCATCAGATAGCAGCCCTCGATGACGAACTCCTCGCGTTCGCGCAGTTCCGCGTCGGTGAGCTGCTTGTAGTAGTCGCGCAGGGCCATGCGGCCGAACGCCACGTGCCGGGCCTCGTCCTGCATGACGTACGCCAGGATCTGCTTGGGCAGCGGCTTGTCCGTGGTGTCGCGGATCATTCCGAAGGCGGCCAGCGCCAGGCCCTCGATGAGCACCTGCATGCCCAGGTACGGCATGTCCCAGCGGCTGTCCCTGAGGGTGTCGCCGAGCAGGGACTGCAGGTTGTCGTTGATCGGGTAGAGCATCCCGATCTTCTCGTGCAGGAAGCGGCCGTAGATCTCCGCGTGCCGCGCCTCGTCCATCGTCTGGGTCGCCGAGTAGAACTTCGCGTCCAGGTCGGGGACGGACTCGACGATCCGCGCCGCGCAGACCATCGCACCCTGTTCGCCGTGCAGGAACTGACTGAACTGCCAGGAGGCGTAGTGCTTGCGCAGTTCGCCCTTGTCCTTGTCGGTCATCCGATCCCAGTACGGCGTGCCGTACAGGGTCACCGCCTCGTCAGGGGTGCCGAGCGGGTCGTACGGGTCGACCTCCAGATCCCAGTCGATCCGCTTCTGCCCGTCCCACTGCTTGTCCTTGCCCTTCTGGTACAGGGCGAGCAGCCGATCACGGCCCTCGTCGTACTCCCAGCTGAACCGCGCCGCACCGCTCGCGGGCACCTGCCAGAGGGTTTCTTCCGGGTCCTTGGCATACAGCTCATGCGTCGACATACAGCCCACGCTCACACGTGGTAGACGCGGCGTCAACAAGTGGCGCACAGGGGATTGACGTCCTTGCTGACAGGCAGTCTCATAAGACGTGACCGTCGGTAACGGCGGCCCGTGCGACGAAGTGGTGGGGACAGCGATGACGACCGTGACGGAAGCCGAGGTACTGCGCGACGCGCTCGGCCTGCTCAAGGACCGGGAACAGGTGGCCGAGCGGCTGCTCGCCTCCTCCGCCAAGCACTCCTTCGATCCGGACAAGGAACTGGACTGGGACGCGCCCTTCGAGGACGGCAAGTGGTTCTGGCCGCCGGAGCTGGTGTCGCTGTACGACACACCGCTGTGGAAACAGATGGGCGAGGAGCAGCGGATCCTGCTCTCCCAGCACGAGGCGGCGTCGCTCGCCTCGCTCGGCATCTGGTTCGAGATCATCCTGATGCAGCTGCTGGTCCGGCACATCTACGACAAGGCGGCGACGAGCTCGCACGTGCGGTATGCGCTGACCGAGATCGAGGACGAGTGCCGGCACTCCAAGATGTTCGCCCGGCTGATCGCGCACGGCGGGACACCCTGGTACCCGGTGAGCCGGGTGCACCAGAACCTGGGCCGCGTCTTCAAGACGATCTCGACGACGCCCGGTTCCTTCACGGCGACCCTCCTCGGCGAGGAGGTCCTGGACTGGATGCAGCGGCTGACCTTCCCCGACGAGCGGGTACAGCCGCTGATCCGCGGGGTCACGCGCATCCACGTGGTCGAGGAGGCCCGGCACGTCCGGTACGCACGCGAGGAACTGCGCCGCCAGATGCTGACCGCTCCGCGGTGGTCGCAGGAGTTCACCCGGATCACCTCCGGCGAGTTCGCACGCGTCTTCTCGGTGGCGTTCGTGAACCCCGACGTCTACCCGAACGTCGGCCTGGACAAGCGGGAGGCGGTGGCCCAGGTCAGGGCGAGCGGCCACCGCCGGGAGATCATGCAGACGGGCGCGAAGAGGCTGACGGACTTCCTCGACGACATCGGCGTGCTCCGGGGCGTGGGGCGGCGGCTGTGGAGGTCGTCGGGGCTGCTGGCCTGAGGACGGGCCCGAGGGGCGTGGTGGGGCCCGTCGTGGCGGCCGCCCCGGCCGCCGGGTCGGGCGCGGGACCGGCTTACCCCGCCGTTTGGTACGACAACACGGTTACGCTGCCGAATATGACCTCCGAGGCCCCCACCCGGGCGTACCGTCGGCTCAGCGTCGAGGAGCGGCGCAGTCAGCTGCTCGGCGCCGCGCTGTCCCTGTTCGCGCAGCGCGCGCCCGAGGAGGTCTCGCTGGACGACGTGGCCGAGGCGGCCGGGGTCTCACGCCCGCTCGTGTACCGCTACTTCCCCGGCGGCAAGCAGCAGCTGTACGAGGCGGCACTGCGCTCCGCCGCCGAGGAGCTCGAGCAGTGCTTCGCCGAGCCCCCGGAGGGACCACTGACCCGGCGCCTGGGACGCGCCCTCGACCGCTACCTCGCCTTCGTCGACCAGCACAACGCCGGGTTCAGCGCGCTGCTCCAGGGCGGCAGCGTGGTCGAGACGTCCCGCACCACCGCCATCGTCGACGGCGTCAGGCGGGCCGCCGCCGAGCGCATCCTCAGCCATCTCGACGTGGAGAAACCCGGGAGGCGGCTGCGGATGACCGTACGGACGTGGATCACCGCAGTCGAGGCCGCCTCCCTGATCTGGCTCGACGAGGACAAACAGCCACCGGTCGACGAACTGCGGGACTGGCTCGTGGACCAGTTCATGGCCTGTCTGGTGGCCGGCGCGGGGCGCGACCCGCAGACCGCCGCCGTGGTGCGCGGCGCGCTGGCCCTGGAGAGCGCCGACGGGCCGGTCGGCGCACTGGTCAGACGGGTCGCGCCCGTGATCGGCGACGTGGGCCACCTGCTGTGACACGGGGCAGCGCGCGGGGCCCTGCCGGGGCGCCGGCACCCTGAAGAGGACACTGGTGTCGTGAAGAGCCAAGACACCCCGTTCGTGGGCGGCCCCCTGGACGGGCGCGTCCTGCCGGTCCTGCTCGGACCGACCGGCCACCCCCCGAAGACGTACCGCGTCCCGGTCCCGGACGCGGCCGGCGGCCCGCCGACCGTCCTCGTCTACCGGCGGGTCGAGGCGGGCCGGAGCAGCAGACTCGGCCTCCCCCAGGGCTGGAAGTACGAGTACGACCCCGAGGGCCGCCGCGGCGGCCGGCTGCGGTGGCCGTGGCCCAAGCCGCGCCGGAAGCCAGACGCCACGCCGGGCGACGGCCCGGACACCGCCGACGAGTGACCTCCCTGCGCCGAACCGACCACCCGGCGGGCGCCCGGGTGGCGCGCGTCCCATCCTGCCGGTGCGAGGTGGACGGACCACCCCCCGCACCGGAGGTGATGACATGTCAAAAAGGTTGCTGCGCCTGGTGTGTACGGCGGCGGTGACCGTCTCGGTCCTGCTCGCCTCCGCACCCGCGGTGGCCGCCCCGGACCCCGGCACCAGCCCCGCCGCGCAGCCGGCCCCCCGCCCGGTCTCGGAACTCCTGACGGACCTTCAGAAGCGTTATCGCGAAACCGAACAGGCCACCGAGGTCTACAACGCCACCACCGAGAAGCTGACGAAGCAGCAGGACGAGGTCAAGCGGCTGGACGAGAGTCTCACCCGGACCAGACTGGCCCTGCAGACCAGCCGCAGCGCAGTCGGCCGCCTCGCCCGGCAGCAGTACCAGAGCAGTACGCACATCTCCGCGTACGTACGCCTGCTGCTCGCCCGCGATCCGCAGCACGCGCTGGAGGAGGGCCATGTGATCGGGCAGTTGGCGCGGAAGCGGGCCGAGAGCGTGCAGCAGCTGACCGTCACCGAGAAACAGGCCGACGCACTCGCCCGACGGGCACGCAAGGCCCTCGACGACCAGCTCACCCTCGCCGACCTGCAGAAGAAGGCGCGGGACGACGTCGAGCGGCAGCTGAAGGACATCGAGAAGCTGCTCGCCACCCTGACCCCCGAACAGCTGGCCGCACTGGCCGCGTTCGAGAAGAACCAGAGCGCCGCGGCACAGGAGACGTTCGTGTCGTCCGGCGCCCCCGGGGTCGCCGCCCTGCCGTCCGCAGCGGGCGACAGGGCCCTGCGGTACGCCGTGGACCAGATCGGCAAGCCCTGCCAGTGGGGCGCCGCGGGCCCGGCGTCCTACGACTGCTCGGGGCTGACCTCGCGGGCCTGGGAGCGCGCCGGGCGAACCATCCCCAGAACCAGCCAGGCACAGTGGGCCGGGCTGCCCCACGTGCCGCTGAACCGGCTGCGGCCCGGGGACCTGGTGCTCTACTTCCCCGAGGCCACGCGTGTGGCGCTGTACCTCGGAGGCGGCAGGGTGGTGCAGGCGCCGGCCGGGGACCGAGATCAAGGTGCCCCCGATCGCGGCCAACCCCGTGCTCGGAGCCGTGTGCCCGAATCGGGGGGCACAACCGCTGGGCCACTACGCACCGCCGACGCTCCCGCGGGGCGCCACGGACGGCTCCGACGCCGGTTACGCGGCGGTGCGGCCGCCGACCGCCGCCGGGTAGGCCTGCGGCCACCGGTCCCACGGTGGCCGCGTCCGTACGACGAGCAGGAGGCGTGCGGCAGGCCGTGGCCGCCGCCGCCCGGTACGGGACCGACCCGGTGAAGGGGGGTGACGACCTGTGGTGACGACGGTCGAATTGCTGGTCGGAAGGTCGTCAGGCTCCTGCGACAGAGGCCAGGTACGCCTCCGTCTTCTCCGGCTCATAGAAGAAGTTCTCGAAGTCGGCCGGGTTGTCGAACCCGTTCGCGAAGCGGTCGGCGACCGGCTGCAGCGCGCCCGCGGCACCGATCAGGTTGAGGACGTGCTCCGGTGGCACACCGAGCATCGCGTTCGTCCACTTGGTCACGTGCTGGGCCACGTCCCAGTAGCGGTCGAAGGTCTGCTGCATCCAGGCCTCGTCGAACTCCTTGTCCCCGTGCTCGAGGATGGAGGCGAGGTAGGAGGCGGCACACTTGGACGCCGAGTTGGAGCCCTGTCCGGTGATCGGGTCGTTCGCCACGACGACGTCGGCCACACCCAGGACCAGCCCGCCGCCGGGCAGCCGGCCGATCGGGTTGCGGACGGTGGGCGCGTAGCGCCCCGACAGCGTGCCGTTCGCGTCGGTGAGTTCCACCTTGGTGGTCCGCTCGTACTCCCACGGCGTGAAGCGTTCCATCAGTTCCAGGGTCAAGGAGAGGTGCTCCTCCGGGTCCTTGACGCCCTTGAAGACGTCCAGCGGGCCACCGGGAATGCCCTCCCAGAACAGGATGTCCGCGCGGCCGGAGTTCGTCAGGGTCGGCATGACGAAGAGCTCGCCGACGCCCGGCACGAGGTTGCAGCGGACCGCGTCGTAGTCAGGGTGCTCCGGGCGGGGGCCGAGCCCGTGAACGTACGCGACCGCGAGGGCCCGCTGCGGCTCGCTGTACGGCGAGCGCGAGGCGTCGCGGCCGAACATCGACACCAGCTCGCCCTTGCCGGCCGACACCAGCACCAGGTCGTACGTACGCGAGAAGAAGTCGAGGTCGGAGACCGCGGCGCCGTGGATGACCAGCTGGCCGCCCCGCTGCGCGAACGCCTCCATCCAGCCGGCCATCTTCACCCGCTGGTCGACGGACTGCGCGTACCCGTCGAGCTTCCCGACCCAGTCGATGACGCGCTGCGACTCCGGCCCGGCCACGGACACGCCGAGCCCCTCGATCTTGGGGGCCTGGGACTCCCAGAAGTTCAGCTTCAGGTCGCGCTCGTGCTGCAACGCCGTGTCGAACATGCACTGCGTCGACAGGACCCGTCCGGAGCGGATCTCGTCCGCGGTCCGGTTGGACATCAGGGTGACCTCGTACCCGTGCGACTGGAGACCGAGGGCGAGCTGGAGTCCGGACTGGCCGGCTCCGACGACGAGTATCTTCCGCATGCGGGTGGTGCTCCTATCGGGACTGCTCGGGGGTGACGTCGAGCGCGTGGCCGACGAGGGCCAGGAGGGTCTCGATCACCGAGATCCGGCGACGCGCATCCATGATCATGACAGGTATGTGTGCGGGGATCGTCAGCGCCTCACGCACGTCCTCGGGTTCGAACCGGTCGCTGCCGTCGAAGTGGTTGACCGCGACCATGTAGGGCAGACCGCTGCTCTCGAAGTAGTCGAGCGCCGGGAAGCAGTCCGCGAGCCGCCGGGTGTCCGCCAGGACCACCGCACCGATCGCACCGCGTACCAGGTCGTCCCACATGAACCAGAACCGCTGCTGACCCGGCGTACCGAAGAGGTAGAGCACCAGGTCGTCGTCGAGCGTGATGCGGCCGAAGTCCATGGCCACCGTGGTGGTGAGCTTCTCGGGCGTCCCGGTGAGGTCGTCGGTGTCCTCGCTGGCCTCGGTCATCAACGCCTCCGTCTGCAGAGGTGTGATCTCCGAGACGGCGCTCACCAGGGTGGTCTTGCCGACGCCGAAGCCGCCCGCCACCACGATCTTCGTGGCGATCGGAGCGCGCGTGCGGTCCGTCTGCCAGGCCTGCGGTTGCTCCTCGCCGTCGAGGAGCGGGGAGACGCCCGGGGAGGCGTCAGAGACGACGGAGTCCACTCAGCACCCTTTCCAGCAGAGCGCGGTCCGGCTGTCCGGGGCCGTGACCGGTTCCGTACACACGGATCTTTCCCTGGTCCGCGAGGTCGCTGAGGAGCACGCGGACCACCCCCAGCGGCATCCTCAGCAGCGCCGCGATCTCCGCCACCGTGCGCATGCGGCGGCAGAGTTCGACGATGGCCCGCATCTCGGGCATCACTCGGGTGGTCAGTGAACCATTGGTCAGTTCACGCCGTTCCTCCGGGGCGTCCAGTGCGGCCACGAAGGTCTCGACGAGCAGCACATGCCCGAAACGGGTGCGTCCGCCGGTGAGCGAATAGGGGCGCACACGGGCCGGTTTACGGTCGCCGCCACGCACGGGAAGCTTCTTCGGTGTGCTGCTCATCGGGCGCTCCCTGCCGACGCGGCCTCCAAGGACTTGCGCAGCTCGCTGCGGAGTTCGGGGGTCAGGACGTGTCCGGCACGGCCCACGAAGAGCGCCATGTGGTAGGCCACCACGCTCATGTCGCAGTCCGCGGAGCCGTGCACGCCGAGCAGCGAGCCGTCGCTGATGGACATGACGAACAGGCTGCCCTCGTCCATCGCGACCATCGTGTGCTTGACCCCGCCGAAGTCCATCAGCTTCGCGGCACCGATGGTGAGGCTGCCGACGCCGGAGACGATGCTGGCGAGGTCGCCGGAGGACCCTCTGGGGCCGCCGGGCCTCCCCTCCTGCCTGGCCTGGGCCTCCGCCGTGGGGGTCCCCCCGCGCGAGCTCGTTCGAGCGTGGGGGAGGCCGGGGTCGGAGGAGAGCAGGAGCAGTCCGTCGGAGGAGACCACCGCGACCGACAGCAGCCCTGGCACCTCCTCGACGAGGTTCGTCAGCAGCCAGTGCAGATTGCGTGCCTCACTGCTCAGTCCGAAGGTACTGGGCGCGGTCAACTGCTTGCCTCCTCGACAGTGCCCCCCGATGCTTCTACATCCTGTGCCGTGCCGGGTGCGGCGGTGTGTGACGGTGACGTGGGCCGCTGCGCCGGTTGCTGCGTCTCGCCGGTCTCCTCGGAGGCCTCCGCCGCCACATGGCGGTAGCCCTCCTTGGCGCCGCGGTGGAAACCGCCGAGTCTGCGGCGCAGGGCCTCGGCGTCCACACCGCCGGCGCGCTGCCGTGCGGCCGGGGCGGGCGCTGAGATCTTCGGAGTGCGCTTGGGAAGCCCCTTGGACGTGAGCCGGGGGGCCTCGGGCTCCTGCGGCTCTTCCCGGGGTTCTTGCGGCGCCGGGGCGGGCCGCGGCCCACCCTCGTCGTCGGTTCGGTCGTGGGAGTCGGGCCCTATGGCGTACGGGTCGGCCGAGGTCTGGGCGGGGATGGCGGCGGCCGCACCGGTTGCCGGCTCGTTCCTCCTGGGCAACGGGAGCAGCAGCTCCATCGTGGTCTCGGGGCCGGTCTCCGCGAGGGGCTCGGGCGCGCTCGAGGCGGGCTTCCCCGCAGGCTCGCCGTCCGGAACGGATCCGGGCTCCCCCACGGGCTCGTCCGCCGCCGCGGCCGCGGCACCATGTTCCCGCGCGGCCCCGTCCTCGCCCACGGCGTGCTCGTCCCATACGGACTCCTGCAAGCCCGGGCTCTCCTCGCGCTCCCGTACGGCCTGTTCCGCCGCGGCGATCAGCGGGTCCTCGTCCCCCTCGGGCTCCTGGACCGACATCCGCGAACGGCCGCTGAGGACGTTCGAGTTGACCTCCGCGTCGGCGCCGGGCAGAGAGGCGCTGTGCGCGCCGCCCGTCGCGGGTCCCGCGACAGGCACGGCGGCCGCCGGGGCCGCGGCCAGCACAGGCTTGGCCAGAACGACCACCGCCGCGACACCGCCCTGCTTCTGCTCGCGCAGCCGGACGCGGACGCCGTGCCGGTGGGCGAGGCGGGCGACCACATACAGTCCGAGCCCGAGGCCCTCCCCGCTCTCCTGGTCGTACGGGTCGTCCGGGTCGAACTCGGCGAGCCGGTCGTTGAGCCGGCTCAGCCGCTCGCCGCTCATGCCGATGCCCTCGTCCTGGACGGAGAGCATCACCTCCCCGCTCTCCAGGAGCCAGCCGGAGACCTCGACCGGGACGTCGGGCGGCGAGAACGAGGTGGCGTTCTCCAGGAGTTCGGCCACCAGGTGCGAGAGGTCGTCGGCGGCGAACCCCGCGATGTGCGCGTGCGGCGGGAGTGCGGCGATCCGGACCCGCTCGTACCGCTCGATCTCGCTGACCGCGGCGCGTAGGACGTCGACGAGCGGCACGGGACCGGCGTGCTGCTGGACGTGCTCGGTGCCGGCCAGGACGAGGAGGTTCTCGCTGTGGCGGCGCATGACCGTGGCGAAGTGGTCGAGCTTGAAGAGCGTGGAGAGCCGCTCGGGGTCCTGCTCGCGCTCCTCCAGGCCCTCGATGACGCTGAGCTGCCGTTCGACCAGGCCGAGGGTGCGCAGGGCGAGGTTGACGAAGGTGCCGTGGATGCTGTGGCGGATCTGCTCCAGGTGGGCGGAGGCCTCGGTGAGGTCGTTGCGCAGCCTGGCGCGCTCGTCGGCCATGGTCTGGCGCTGGCCGACGAGATGTTTGCGGTCGGACTCCAGGGTGGACAGGCGCTCCTGGAGGGCGACGGCGTGTGCGTGCAGGGCGTTGACGGAGCGGACGACCTGGGCGAACTCGTCGTTGCGCCCGGTGAACTTCACCGGTTCCTCGGTGGCGGGATCGGCGGCCACCCTGGCCGTGCCGATACGAAGGACGGCCAGGGGGCGGGTGAGGCTGCGGGCCATGGCCGTGGCGATGCCGACGGCAACGAGCAGGAGCGCGCCGAGGAGGGCGATGCGGATCTCCAGCGTGGTGACGTCGTCGTCGCGCAGCTGGGCGAGGTCCTTGTTGCGGCTCTCGTACAGCGAGGCCTCGACGCCGCGCATCAGGTCGACGCGGGCGGACAGGGCGGCGTCGACCTTCTTGGCGCTCGAGCGGAGGTCGCGGTCGGAGAGGGTGGGCTGGTCGGTGAGGGCCTTGAGGTACTTCTCGGCGGAGGTGACCTCGGGGCCGGTGACCGTGGAGTCGTACGAGTTCCGGGCCTTGTCGGGCGTGTTGTCGCGGAAGTCGGCGACGGCCGCGCCGGAGCGGACGGCGGCCTGCTGAGCGGCGGCCGAGAGCGCGTCGCGCTGCTTGGTGTCGGCCTCCGAGGAACTGGTGGTGGTGGTCGGAAGACCCGTGATCGGGTCGATGGTCGTCTCGGTGGTGCTCGGGATGTTCAGGGCCGCTACCAGCAGACCCCGGGCTGCCGCGGCCTGCTGCACGGCGCTGTCGAGCTGGGCGAGCGCGTAGGCGCCGGAGCCCGCGCGGGACGGCATCTTTTCGGCCAGCCGTTCGGCGAGGGCGTGCAGCTCGGTGATGGCGGCGGAGTACGCCTGGTGCGCTTCGAGAGCGCTGCTCTTGCCGACGAGCGCCGCCCGTCGCACGGCACCCACGACGTCGAGGTCCTTGCGGAGCGCCGCCGGGATGTCCGGATTGGCGCGCAGGTCCTCGATCTCCCGGTCGACCCGGGTGCTCTGCTGCTCCGCGGGCGCGCCGGACTTGGGCCGCCCGGAGGCCACCCACGAGGTGACCCCGTCGCGCTCGTCGGCCAGTGAGTGGGCCAGGGTGAGGGCGTCCTGTGTCTGCTCGGCGAGCGTCACCAGACTCTGGGCGTCGCCGAGCCGGCCGGAGGCCCCGATGACACTGGGCGCCCCGGCCGTCGCGATCGCGGCGGCCACCACGGCCACCGCGACGATCAGCCGGTTCCGCACATGGGTGGGACGGCCGCTGCCCACGGACTCGGACGAGGCGTCCCGTTCGGGGGCTGTCTGCTTGCCTGTGCGCCGAGGCCGCTTCTTCTGCACCGGTGCTCGCATTCCTGACTCGTATACCCATGGGCCCGGGTGACGGTCCGTCAACTGGGGCGTCGACCCGGTACGACGGCTTCCGACCCTCCCAGTGCCGGTGGACAGAGGTCTCGCTTCGCCTGACCCGCCACCCGAAGGAGTGAACATCGGTGAGGAGTCGGCGGCAAGTTCCTCTCGCCCGCGCAGCGGGCGTGCCCGGCGGGCCGGTTGGACGTCGGCGGCACACTTTGGCAATATTCGCCACCACGCTTCACCGGAGTCGATCATTCCATCCCAAACCAGGCGCCTGACCTGGTAGGCCGCACCGATTCGGAAACCGTTGCCAGTCTCCTGTGGACCTTGTGAAGGGCTCGTGCAGACTGGCCGAATGCGTACTGACCTCATCTCCGAGCCCGGCGACCCGGCCCGCTCCAACGAGGACTTCGCCGCACTCGCGCTACCGGCTTCAGGGCAGGGCGGGGCACTGGTCGTGCTCGACGGGGTGACCCCACCGCAGGGCGACGACGGCTGTCTTCATTCCGTCCCCTGGTTCTGCGCACGGCTCGGCGGAGCGCTGACCGAACTGTCCGTTTCCCGCCGGGATCTGACTCTGCCGGAGATCCTTTCGCACGCGATTCTCCGCACGGCCGACGCCCACGCGGCCACCTGTGACCTTTCTCACCCGCGCACCCCTCAGGCGACCGTGGTCCTCGCCCGCTGGTCCGAGGCCGCGGTGGAGTATCTGGTCCTCTCCGACTCGGCTCTCCTGGCCGAGTCCGCCGACGGCACGGTCACCGCCCTCCTCGACGACCGGCTCGCCCAGGTCCCGCGCGCCAGTCTGGCGACGGAGGCGATCGCGGACGCCACGGTCCGCAACAAGGAGGGGGGATTCTTCACCGCGGCGGCGGACCCGTCGGTCGCCGCCCGCGCGGTCACGGGCGAGCTGCCGCGCGGGGCGGTGCGCACCCTCACGGCTCTGACCGACGGCGCGACCCGGTGGACCGAGAAGTTCCGCCAGGGCGACTGGACGGACCTGTTGACGTTCGTGCGCAAGGAGGGGGCGGCGGCACTGGTGGAGCGCGTACGGGAGCTGGAGGCCGCCGATCGCGAGGAGCGGGTACACCTGCGCCGCAGCAAGACCCACGACGACGCGACAGTGGTGCACGTGGAGCTGTGAGGACGCCGCCGCGCGGCCTACTTCTCCATGCTGCGGTTCAACTGGTTGAGCAGACGCGCCAGTTCCGCCACCTCGCACCGGTCCCAGTGCGACAGCTCCCTCACGTACCGCGCACGGCGCGCGTCGCGCACCTTTCCGACGCGGCCGCGCCCCTCCTCGGTGAGGTGGACCAGCCACGCCCGGCCGTCCGCCGGGTCGGGCTCGCGGGCCACCAGGCCCAGTTCCTCCAGGGCGCGCAGCTGACGGGACATGGTGGCCTTGCCGACGCCGATGTAGGCCGCGAGTTCCGTCGCACGCTGCCGGCCGTACTCGTCCAGGCGGACCAGGAGGCCGTACGCCGCGGGCTCGAGGTCCGGGTGCACCTCGCGGGCCATCTCGCCCTGGTTGGCCCGGGCCCGCCGCAGGAACACCGTGAGTTCGCGCTCCAGGGAGAGGAACTCACGGTCCGCACCGCTCTGGTCCACACCGTTCCCCGACGCGCCGGGTTCGACCGGACGTCCTTCGGCGTTTCCGTCCTCGTGCACGTCAGCTCCCCTGCCCCGGTTTCCCGTTCCTGAAAGTTTCTGCCAAACGTCGCCATTGCGGCAGCTCCGTCAGTATTTCGCAGGCGTAGACCAACGGCCTCCTCCGCCCCCCTTCGCAGTCCGGCGCCCCCGTGCGCAGCGTCCTTGTCCGCTCCTTCCTGGCATGCCCACGCCATCATTGGCGGTTCGGCGACGCCTCGCGGCCCCGCACACCCCGGCACGGGGCATGCCCGAGCGAACCCCAACCGAGCTCCACCAAGCTCCACCGAGCCTTTCGGAGGCACGTCATGCCCTGGACCGGGTGCAGGCGCTCGCCGACGGCTGAGTCCCCGTACGGCACGGCGAAGGCCCGGGCCTCCCGCACGGAGATCCGGGCCTTCCCGCATCCGGTGGCGTCCGTCACGCCGCCACCGGAACCTCCCGCGTCACGCCGCCACCGGCACCTCCGGCGCAGCGCCGTTGGTGGCCGGCGCGAGCGCCAGCTCCAGAACCTGGCGCACGTCGGTGACGGCGTGGACGTCCAGCTTCTCCAGCACCTCGGCCGGGACGTCGTCCAGGTCGGGCTCGTTGCGCTTGGGGATGACGACGGTCGTCACTCCGGCCCGGTGCGCGGCGAGCAGCTTCTGCTTCACCCCGCCGATGGGCAGCACACGGCCGGTCAGCGAGACCTCGCCCGTCATCGCCACGTCCGTACGGACCAGGCGGCCGGACAGCAACGAGGCCAGTGCGGTCGTCATCGTGACGCCCGCGCTCGGGCCGTCCTTGGGGACCGCACCCGCCGGGAAGTGGATGTGCACACCCCGGTCCTTCAGATCGCCGACCGGCAGTTCCAGTTCGGCGCCGTGGGAGCGCAGGAAGCTGAGGGCGATCTGTGCCGACTCCTTCATCACGTCGCCGAGCTGACCGGTCAGGGTCAGGCCCGCCGCGCCCGTCTCCGGGTCGGCCAGCGACGCCTCCACGTACAGGACGTCGCCGCCTGCGCCGGTGACCGCGAGTCCGGTCGCCACGCCGGGCACGGCCGTCCGCCGCTCGGCCGGGTCCTGGGCGGACTCGGGCACGTGGTGCGGACGCCCGATCAGGGCACGCAGGTCCTCGTCGCGGACGGTGAGGGGCAGCTCCTTCTGGCCCAGCTCGTGCTGGGCCGCGACCTTGCGCAGCAGACGGGCGATCGAGCGCTCCAGGTTCCGGACGCCTGCCTCCCGGGTGTACTCGCCGGCGAGCTTGCGCAGGGCGCTCTCGTCGAGCGTGACCTCGTCCTTGCGCAGACCCGCCCGCTCCAGTTGGCGCGGGAGCAGGTGGTCGCGGGCGATGACGACCTTCTCGTCCTCGGTGTAGCCGTCCAGGCGGACCAGCTCCATACGGTCGAGAAGGGCCTCCGGGATGGCTTCGAGGACGTTCGCCGTCGCGAGGAACACGACGTCGGACAGGTCGAGTTCCACCTCGAGGTAGTGGTCACGGAAGGTGTGGTTCTGGGCCGGGTCGAGAACCTCGAGCAGGGCGGCGGCCGGGTCGCCCCGGAAGTCCGAGCCCACCTTGTCGATCTCGTCGAGCAGGACGACCGGGTTCATAGAACCGGCCTCCTTGATGGCGCGGACGATCCGGCCCGGCAAAGCACCCACATAGGTGCGCCGGTGGCCGCGGATCTCGGCCTCGTCGCGCACGCCGCCGAGTGCGACCCGCACGAACTTGCGTCCCATGGCGTGCGCGACCGACTCGCCGAGGCTCGTCTTGCCCACGCCGGGCGGACCGACGAGGGCGAGCACGGCACCTCCGCGCCGTCCGCCGACGACGCCCAGGCCCCGGTCGGCGCGCCGCTTGCGCACCGCCAGGTACTCGGTGATGCGCTCCTTCACGTCCTCGAGGCCCGCGTGCTCGGCGTCCAGGACGCCCTTGGCGCCACGGATGTCGTACTCGTCCTCGGTGCGCTCGTTCCACGGCAGTTCGAGCACGGTGTCCAGCCAGGTCCGGATCCACGACCCCTCGGGCGACTGGTCGCTCGACCGCTCCAGCTTGTCGACCTCCTTCAGAGCGGCCTCACGGACCTTCTCCGGCAGGTCGGCGGCCTCGACGCGGGCCCGGTAGTCGTCAGACTCCTCTCCTTCCTTGGAGTCGCCGTTCAGCTCGCGCAGCTCCTTGCGGACGGCCTCCAGCTGACGGCGCAGCAGGAACTCGCGCTGCTGCTTGTCGACGCCCTCCTGGACGTCCTTGGCGATGGACTCGGCGACATCCTGTTCGGCGAGGTGGTCGCGCAGCCGCTGGACGGCGAGCTTCAGCCGGGCGACCGGGTCGACGGTCTCCAGCAGCTCCACCTTCTGTTCGGTGGTCAGGAAGGGCGAGTAGCCCGAGTTGTCGGCGAGCGCGGAGACGTCGTCGATCGCCTCGACGCGGTCCACGACCTGCCAGGCGCCACGCTTCTTCAGCCAGTCGGTGGCCAGGGCCTTGTACTCCTTGACCAGTTCGGCCACATGGCCGGGCAGCGGGTCGGGCACGCTCTCGTCGATCCGCGTCCCCTCGACCCACAGCGCCCCACCCGGGCCGGTGGTCCCGGCACCGATCTTCACGCGGCCACGGCCGCGGATCAGCGCGCCCGGGTCACCGTCGGCCAGCCGGCCGACCTGCTCGACGGTGCCGAGCACACCGGTGCTCGCGTACGTCCCGTCGATGCGCGGCACCAGCAGAACCCTGGGCTTTCCGGGCTCGGACCGAGCGGCGGCCTGTGCGGCCTCCACCGCCGCGCGCACCTCGGAATCACTCAGGTCCAGCGGAACCACCATCCCGGGCAGCACGACCTCACCGTCGAGCGGCAACACGGGCAGGGTGAGCGGTGTGGACGTCGAAGCCATGATCTCCCCTTCGGCAGTCAAGTTGAGCTATGCGGACTCAATGCGCGAGAGGATTCGATTGTTCCCCCGGGGGTGTTCGCTGTGAGCGATCGCGTCTGCCGATTCTGTGAACAGCAGGTCAGGAGGTACGGCACGACTGTCACGGCCCCGGGTGGGCCCTGTCCGTGGCGATCCTCTGCCGCTCCAACGCCCGGAGGAAGAAGGGGCTTCCCGGCCTGCCGACCCGTCATGTCCGCCGTGGGCGGCCCATGCCACTCCGGACGATCAAGAGGCGAAAAAGCGGTTGCCCCGTCGGCCACAGCCGGCCCTACGGTCTCCCCGTGACAGAGACGGAGATACTGCTCGCCGCGTACGACGACCAGATGCGCGGCGCCCCGCCCACCCCTCCGGTGGGCGTCGTCCACGAGCACGACGGACCGCTCCTGCGGATCGTCGGTCAGTTCCGGGGCCTGGTCAGCGGACCGCGCGACCTCGGGGTGCGCGGGGCGGAACTGGACCGGCTGATCGCCCGGCAGCGCGACTACTTCGCCGCCCGGGGCGAGGCACTGGAGTGGAAGACGCGCGGGCACGACATCCCGGCCGACCTCGTCGACCGGCTGGGCACCGCGGGCTTCGTGCCCGAGGACCGGGAGACGGTGCTCATCGGGCGCACGGAGGAGATGGCCGCGCTGCAGCCCGTCCTCCCGCAGGGCGTCGCACTGCGGCGGGTCACGGCGGATGCGGACATGCGGCGCATCGCCGCGATGGAGTCGGCCGTCTGGGGAGAGGACTGGAGCTGGCTCGCGGACGATCTGACCGGGCGGGTCGCCGCCGGCCCCGACGAGATCGCGATCTTCGTGGCGGAGGCGGACGGGGAGGTCGTCTCGGCGGCCTGGCTCGCGTTCCGCGGCGAGACGGAGTTCGCCAGCCTGTGGGGCGGCTCGACGCTGGCCGACTGGCGGGGCAAGGGCATCTACCGAGCCCTCGTCTCGATCCGCGCCCGCCTCGCCGCCGACCGCGGGGTGCGCTATCTCCATGTGGACGCCTCCGACGACAGCGCCCCCATCCTGCGCCGTCTGGGCTTCCGGGCGGTGACCACGACGACGCCCTACGTGTGGACGCCGCCCCGTCCCTGACCGCACACGACGGGGGCGGCGACCGTGGTCACCCGGCCGCCGCCGGGACGGGACCGGTGACGGCGCCGCAACACCGGCCATGTCGCGATGCCGGTGGCCAGCGCCAGCAGGTGGCCCCAGTCGCTCAGCGGATCCGTGAACGCGGCCAGGTCCTGGAGCAGTACGGCGCCGAACATGATGAGCACCGTCCAGCGCAGCCACGGCCTCAGCAGTCCCGTCAGCGCGCCGAGGCACGCGGCGACGCCGAAGCTGATGCCGTAGTCGAGCCGGTGCAGAGAGCTGTCGGGCAGGCCGCCCACGAGCACCGAGAGTCCGACCGGGACCTCCGTCGCGAGAGTGGCGAGCACATGGCCGAGCAGAAAGACGACAGCCGTACGCAACCCGCCGATCCGCCGCTCCAGCGCCGTCAGCACGAGCAGGAAGACGAGGGCGTACGACGACGTCAGCCCGCCCGCGATCCACAGTGCGCTGGCGACCAGCACCAGCCCCGGCGCCCGCATCAGATGGGCGACGTCGGTACTGGACTGCTGGTACAGGGTGTGCACCAGTGCCGGGTCGGCGTACCCGGCGAACAGCGACGTCACGAGGAGGACGGCGGCGTATCCGAAGGTGAAGGGCGTACCCGTGGGGGTCGGCAGAAGCAGCCAGGGACGTGGAGGCGCCGTGCGTACGGACCTCGGCGCGGGCACGGCCGCAGCGCCGCGCGGCAGCGCCGTGCGCTGGCGCGGCATGCCGTCCAGGAGCGGCGTACCCGTCCCGGGGGCGGTGAAGGGGGCGTCGGCCGCCGAAACCGTGGGTTCCAAGGTGCGGTGCTCCTTCCGTCACACACCACCCTTGGCGCCACACGCGTCGCTGTCCATGACCGACGCCGCCCGCGACGGGATTCACAGCTGCTTCCCAGGTGTTTCGTATATCCGGGGCGAACACACGAACGGATGTCCGGTCCCCGCGGAACCTCTGCGGCGTCCCGACGCACGGGCGAACCGACCACGTACGGCGTGCCGCCCCGGAAAATACGTCGTCCGCGGCGCCTCCCGTCACCAGAATGTGGCCCATGCCTCATCCGTACGACACCTACGACACCCCGGAAGTCCTGGACCGGCGCGAGGGCCCCCACGGGGAGGTCGTGCTGCGGCGCCACGGCGAGCTGCTGCAGATCATCGCCAACGGCTGCTTCCTGATGGACACCTCCGACGGGCGCTCGGAGCGGCTGCTCGTCGACGCCGCGTACGACGCCCTGGACGGACGCTCGGATCCGAGCGTCCTGATCGGTGGGCTCGGTGTCGGCTTCTCGCTCGCACACGCCGCCGCGGACACGCGCTGGGGTCAGATCACCGTCGTCGAACGTGAGCACGCCGTCATCGACTGGCACCTCGACGGCCCGCTGTCCGCGCGGACCGCGCAGGCGTTCGCCGACCCACGCACCCGCATCGTCGAGGCCGACCTCGTTACTTACATCAATGAGACGTCGGACACGTACGACGCCCTGTGCCTCGACATCGACAACGGGCCCGGCTGGACGGTCACGGACGACAACGACAGCCTGTACTCGGCCGCCGGACTGGCAGGCTGCGCACGAGTGTTGAGGCGCGGCGGGGTGCTGGCGGTATGGTCGGCGCAGCCCTCTCCGGAATTTGAAGGATCCCTCTGGAATGCCGGGTTCCGGCGGGTGCGTACCGAAGAGGTCCAGGTTGCCCGGGGCGTTCCCGACGTCGTGCATCTCGCTGTCAGACCTGGATAGCCGACCGGCGGTAACTCCCCGTACGCTGCATCCCTGACGCGGATCATTCAAGCGTCAAACGCAGTCATGGGATCACCCCACGGATTCCGGAAAGCAACCCCAGGGGCGGGCGATGGAGCAGACACACACCTCGCACAACGGCACGACGGCGACCCCGGGCGCTCAGCGGCGGGTTCTGGTGGTCGAGGACGACCCGACGATCGTCGACGCCATCGCCGCCCGCTTGCGCGCCGAGGGATTCCTCGTGCAAACCGCCGGCGACGGCCCGGCAGCGGTCGACACGGCGGAGGCATGGCAGCCCGACCTGCTGATCCTCGACATCATGCTGCCGGGCTTCGACGGGCTGGAGGTATGCCGTCGGGTGCAGGCACAGCGCCCGGTGCCGGTCCTGATGCTCACCGCGCGCGACGACGAGACGGACATGCTGGTCGGGCTCGGCGTCGGCGCCGACGACTACATGACCAAGCCGTTCTCGATGCGTGAGCTGGCCGCACGCGTGCACGTGCTGCTGCGCCGGGTCGAGCGGGCCGCACTGGCCGCCACGACACCGCGCAGCGGCATCCTGCGCCTCGGCGAACTGGAGATCGACCACGCTCAGCGGCGGGTCCGGGTGCGCAGCGAGGACGTCCACCTCACGCCCACCGAGTTCGACCTGCTCGTGTGCCTGGCGAACACGCCGCGCGCCGTGCTCTCGCGCGAGCAGCTGCTCGCCGAGGTGTGGGACTGGGCCGACGCGTCCGGCACCCGCACCGTGGACAGCCACATCAAGGCCCTGCGACGGAAGATCGGCGCGGAGCGCATCCGCACCGTGCACGGCGTCGGCTACGCGCTGGAGACGCCCACGCCATGAGCGGCGGGCCGGCGTCACGAAGAGGCCCCGGGGAGCCCTGGGGCAGCGTACGTCCGTTCTCGATCAAGACCAAGCTGGGCGCGCTGGTCGTGATCTCGGTGCTGATCACCACGGGTCTGTTGTTGATCGCGGTGCGCACCGCGACCGAGCTGCGCTTCATCACGGTGTTCTCGATGATCGCCACGCTGCTGATCACGCAGTTCGTGGCCCACTCGCTCACCGCCCCGCTGGACGAGATGAACGCCGTGGCCCGGTCCATCTCGCACGGTGACTACACCCGCCGGGTACGCGACACGCGCCGGGACGAGCTGGGTGACCTGGCCCACACGATCAATCTGATGGCCGATGAGCTGGAGGCCCAGGATCGCCAGCGCAAGGAACTCGTGGCGAATGTCTCGCACGAGCTGCGCACGCCCATCGCGGGCCTGCGCGCGGTGCTGGAGAACATCGTGGACGGGATATCGGCCGCCGACCCGGAGACGATGCGCACGGCGCTGAGGCAGACGGAGCGGCTCGGGCGCCTGGTGGAGACGCTGCTGGACCTCTCCCGCCTGGACAACGGCGTGGTCCCGCTCAAGAAGCGCCGCTTCGAGGTGTGGCCGTACCTGTCCGGCGTCCTCAAGGAGGCCCAGATGGTGTCCTCCGCGCGCGCGGGCTTCGCCTCGGGCTCCGGCAGCCACACCCGGACGGACGTCCATCTGCACCTCGACGTGTCCCCGCCGGAGCTGACCGCGCACGCCGACCCGGAGCGTATCCACCAGGTCGTCGCCAACCTGATCGACAACGCGGTCAAGCACAGCCCGCCGCACGGCCGCGTCACGGTGAAGGCCCGGCGCGGACCGGAACCCGAGTCGCTCGAGCTCGAGGTCCTGGACGAAGGGCCCGGCATCCCCAAGTCGGAGTGGCACCGGGTCTTCGAACGCTTCAACCGGGGAGCGGTGAGCCGGCCGCACGGGCCGGGCAGCGACGGCGGCACGGGCCTGGGCCTGGCGATCGCACGCTGGGCGGTGGATCTGCACGGTGGCCGGATCGGTGTGGCCGAATCCCCTCGCGGCTGCCGGATTCAGATCACCCTTCCGGGAGAGCCCTCTCTGCCAAGTTGACGTAAAGTTCACAGCAGAGCAACAAGATCCACGCCTGTCCCCACTGATGGACACGTGTGATCAGGCAGAGACCCACGCACATCCCGCGCCGGGCCGGCGTCGCACCCGTTTCAGAGCGGAACCACGTTTTTTTCCCGCCAATTCCACCGCCGAAACACGCTTTCCGATGTGACTTACGCGACGATGAACGGGCTCGACCTGACCTTCGCGGCCGGGGAGGCGTAGCCTTTATTTCCGCTGTCCAATCACCTTGTGAAGCGGAAGAGGGCGGTTACCGCCGTGTCGCCACAGTCCCCCAGTAACTCGAGCATCTCGACCGACGACCGAGCCGGGAAGAACCCCGCTGCCACGTTCGGTCCCAACGAGTGGCTCGTCGACGAGATCTATCAGCAGTACCTCCAGGACCCGAATTCGGTAGACCGCGCCTGGTGGGACTTCTTCGCCGACTACAAGCCGGGGGCGCCCGCCTCCACGGCTACGGCGGCCGCGGGGACCACCACGGCCCCCCAGGCCGCGCCTGCCATGCCCGCCGTCCCGGCCATGCCCGCCGCCCCCGCTGCGCAGGCCCCGGCCGCGCCTCCTGCCGCGCAGGCCCCGGTCGCCCCGGCCGCCGCCCCTGCGCAGCCGGCCGTCGCGCCCGCCCCGGCCAAACCGGTCGCTCCTGCCGTCGCGAAGCCCGCCGCGGCGCCCGCCAAGCCCAAGAAGGACGAGCTCGTGGCCCAGGCGCCCGAGGGTCCCGAGCTGGTGACCCTGCGCGGCCCCTCCGCCGCTGTCGCGAAGAACATGAACGCCTCGCTGGAGATGCCCACGGCCACGTCCGTGCGCGCGGTCCCGGTGAAGCTGCTCTTCGACAACCGCATCGTCATCAACAACCACCTCAAGCGCGCCCGGGGCGGGAAGATCTCCTTCACGCACCTGATCGGCTACGCGATGGTCCAGGCCGTCAAGGCCATGCCGTCGATGAACTGGTCGTTCGCGGAGAAGGACGGCAAGCCGACCCTGGTCAAGCCGGAGCACGTCAACCTCGGCCTCGCCATCGACCTGGTGAAGCCCAGCGGTGAGCGCCAGCTCGTCGTCGCGGCGATCAAGAAGGCCGAAACGCTGAACTTCTTCGAGTTCTGGCAGGCCTATGAGGACATCGTCCGCCGCGCCCGCGACAACAAGCTGACGATGGACGACTTCACCGGCGTGACGGTCTCCCTCACCAACCCCGGCGGCCTCGGCACGGTCCACTCGGTCCCGCGTCTGATGCCCGGCCAGTCGGTGATCATGGGCGTCGGCGCGATGGACTACCCGGCGGAGTTCCAGGGCACCTCCCAGGACACCCTGAACAAGCTCGGCATCTCCAAGGTCATGACGCTCACGTCGACCTACGACCACCGGGTGATCCAGGGCGCCGCCTCCGGCGAGTTCCTGCGCGTCGTCGCCAACCTCCTCCTTGGCGAGAGCGGCTTCTTCGACGAGATCTTCGAGTCCCTGCGCATCCCCTACGAGCCGGTCCGCTGGCTCAAGGACATCGACGCCTCGCACGACGACGACGTCACCAAGGCCGCCCGCGTCTTCGAGCTGATCCACTCCTACCGGGTCCGCGGCCACGTCATGGCCGACACCGACCCGCTGGAGTACCGCCAGCGCAAGCACCCCGACCTGGACATCATCGAGCACGGCCTCACCCTGTGGGACCTGGAGCGCGAGTTCGCCGTCGGTGGCTTCGCCGGCAAGTCGATGATGAAGCTGCGCGACATCCTCGGCGTGCTGCGCGACTCGTACTGCCGCACCACCGGCATCGAGTACATGCACATCCAGGACCCCAAGCAGCGCAAGTGGATCCAGGACCGCGTGGAGCGCCCGCACAGCAAGCCGGAGCGCGAGGAGCAGCTGCGCATCCTGCGCCGGCTGAACGCGGCGGAGGCCTTCGAGACCTTCCTGCAGACCAAGTACGTCGGCCAGAAGCGCTTCTCCCTGGAGGGCGGCGAATCGGTCATCCCGCTGCTTGACGCGGTGATCGACAGCGCGGCCGAGTCGCGCCTGGACGAGGTCGTCATCGGCATGGCCCACCGCGGCCGTCTGAACGTCCTCGCGAACATCGTCGGCAAGTCCTACGCGCAGATCTTCCGCGAGTTCGAGGGCAACCTCGACCCGAAGTCGATGCACGGCTCCGGCGACGTGAAGTACCACCTGGGCGCCGAGGGCACCTTCACCGGTCTCGACGGCGAGCAGATCAAGGTCTCCCTCGCCGCCAACCCGTCCCACCTGGAGACGGTCGACCCGGTCATCGAGGGCATCACCCGGGCCAAGCAGGACATCATCAACAAGGGCGGCACGGACTTCACGGTCCTGCCGGTGGCCATCCACGGCGACGCGGCCTTCGCGGGCCAGGGCGTGGTGGCCGAGACCCTGAACATGTCGCAGCTGCGCGGCTACCGCACGGGCGGCACGGTCCACATCGTCATCAACAACCAGGTCGGCTTCACCGCGGCCCCCGAGTCCTCGCGCTCCTCCATGTACGCGACGGACGCGGCCCGCATGATCGAGGCCCCGATCTTCCACGTGAACGGCGACGACCCGGAGGCGGTCGTGCGGGTCGCGCGTCTGGCCTTCGAGTTCCGTCAGGCGTTCAACAAGGACGTGGTCATCGACCTCATCTGCTACCGCCGCCGCGGCCACAACGAGTCGGACAACCCGGCCTTCACCCAGCCGCTGATGTACGACCTGATCGACAAGAAGCGCTCGGTGCGCAAGCTGTACACCGAGTCGCTGATCGGTCGGGGCGACATCACCCTGGAGGAGGCCGAGCAGGCGCTGCAGGACTACCAGGGCCAGCTGGAGAAGGTCTTCACGGAGGTCCGCGAGGCCACGTCGCAGCCGACCTCGGCCGCGACGCCGGAGCCGCAGGACGGCTTCCCGGTCGCGGTCGGCACGGCCATCTCCTCGGAGGTCGTCAAGCGCATCGCCGAGTCCCAGGTCAACATCCCCGACCACTTCACCGTCCACCCGCGTCTGCTGCCGCAGCTGCAGCGCCGTGCGGCGATGGTCGAGGACGGCACGATCGACTGGGGCATGGGCGAGACCCTGGCCATCGGCTCGCTGCTCCTCGAGGGCACGCCGGTCCGCCTCTCCGGCCAGGACTCCCGCCGCGGCACCTTCGGCCAGCGCCACGCGGTGCTGATCGACCGCGAGAAGGGCGAGGACTACACCCCGCTGCAGTACCTGTCGGAGGACCAGGCGCGCTACAACGTCTACGACTCCCTCCTGTCCGAGTACGCGGTCATGGGCTTCGAGTACGGCTACTCGCTGGCCCGCCCGGACGCGCTCGTGATGTGGGAGGCGCAGTTCGGCGACTTCGTCAACGGCGCGCAGAGCATCGTCGACGAGTACATCTCGGCGGCGGAGCAAAAGTGGGGCCAGACGTCGGGCGTCACGCTCCTGCTCCCCCATGGCTACGAGGGCCAGGGCCCGGACCACTCCTCGGCCCGCCCGGAGCGTTTCCTGCAGCTCTGCGCCCAGAACAACATGACGGTCGCGATGCCGACCCTGCCGTCGAACTACTTCCACCTCCTGCGGTGGCAGGTGCACAACCCGCACCACAAGCCGCTGGTGGTCTTCACGCCGAAGTCGATGCTGCGCCTCAAGGCCGCCGCGTCGAAGGCGGAGGAGTTCACGTCCGGCCAGTTCCGCCCCGTCATCGGCGACACGTCGGTGGACCCGGCCGCGGTCCGCAAGGTCGTCTTCACCTCGGGCAAGGTCTACTACGACCTCGAGGCGGAGCGCCGGAAGCGCGGTGTGACGGACACGGCGATCATCCGTCTCGAGCGCCTGTACCCGCTGCCGGGTGCCGAGCTCCAGGCCGAGATCAAGAAGTACCCGAACACCGAGAAGTACCTGTGGGTCCAGGAGGAGCCGGCGAACCAGGGCGCCTGGCCGTTCATCGCCCTGAACCTCATCGACCACCTCGACCTCGCGGTCGGCGCGGACATCCCGGCCGGCGAGCGCCTGCGCCGCATCTCGCGCCCGCACAGCTCGTCGCCCGCCGTGGGCTCGGCCAAGCGGCACCAGGCCGAGCAGGTACAGCTGGTGCGCGAGGTCTTCGAGGCGTGAGCCGCTGAGCGTGCCTGACGACGGGGCCCGGCCCCGAGCTTCGGCTCGGGTCCGGGCCCCTCGCTGTGTCCCGGGCCGTCCGGTGGGCCGTAGCGGACGGCCGGGTGACGCAGGCAGCGGCGCCACGGGGGGCTTGAGCCGCGTCCCTGCCGGCGCTGGAGTTCCGGCCCGACCCCGCATCTCCGTGGCACGCCGGCCACCGCGCCCACAGGCGCGCGTGAGGTGCGGAAACGGGGCCAGAACCGGAGGTGATACGACGCCCTCCCGCGCGGCTTAACCTGGAGGGGTACGTCCCGGCCCAGCGCCTTCAGGAGAGCACCCGTGTACTTCACCGACCGCGGCATCGAAGAGCTCGAGAAGCGACGCGGCGAGGAAGAGATCACCTTCGAGTGGCTCGCCGAGCAGCTTCGTACGTTCGTCGATCTCAACCCGGACTTCGAGGTGCCGGTGGAGCGGCTGGCAACCTGGCTGGCGCGGCTGGACGACGAGGACGACGAGTAACGTCCGCTGACGTCCGCCGACCAGGACAGGGCGCCGTCGAGCACCAGGGGCTGCGGGCTGCCCGCGCCGGGCCCCGGCACCTCCCCGGGTTTCGCGCCGGGACCGGCGCACCGCGCATCGGGGGCCGGCCGTCCGCCAGGATCTGTGCGGGGCGGTCGCACGCGCCGTCCTGCGTGACCGCCTCGCCGACCTCGCTGTCGTCGGCCGCACCGTCGTAGGCCTCACTTGTCACGGGACCCACTGTCGGGCGCCTCGACGAGGCGAGGCCAGGGCGACCACGGGCGTGTTCACCACCCCGTTCCGGTGCCCGATCCCGGTGGTGCGGTTGCCGCCGCTGCGTGACGGCACGACCGCCCGAACAGGGTCCCAAGCCGGATGGTTTCGTCAGCTTTCCCCCCGCGGATTCCCCAGAACGGCGCCTTGACTTTCCCCGGCCGCGATATATCGTGAATAACACAAGACGCGATATGGCGTGTCGTTCGCCGCGTGCGCCGTGTCCGCACGGCCGAGGAGGTCAGCACCATGTCCGAGTGGTCCGTCGCAGAGCCGAGGAAGCTCACCTTCGACGCCCCCGTGACGGCACTCCACGTGCGCATCGTCAATGGAACGGTGAACGTGGTGGGCACCGACGAAGGTTCCGCGCGCCTGGAGGTCTCGGAGATCGAGGGCCCTCCACTGACGGTGACACACAAGGACGGCGCCCTCACCGTGGCATACGACGACCTTCCCTGGAAGGGCTTCCTCAAGTGGCTCGACTCCAAGGGCTGGCGTCGCAGCGCGGTGGTCTCCCTGGCCGTGCCGGCATCCACCCGCGTGGAGGTGGGTGTCGTCGGGGCCAACGCCGTGGTCTCGGGGATCGACGGCGGCACCGACGTCAAGGGCGTCACGGGCGACACGACACTCGTCGGTATGTCCGGACCGCTCCGCGCCACGACGGTGTCGGGGAGCGTGGAGGCCCAGGGGATCACCGGGGAGCTGCGGCTCAACTCGGTCTCCGGCGACCTGACCGTCATCGAGGGTGCCTGCCCGTCCGTGAAGGCCGACTCCGTGAGCGGCTCGATCATCCTGGACCTCGACCCCACGAGCGGCCCCACCGACGCACGGCTGACGAACGTCTCGGGTGAGATCGCCATCCGGCTCCCCCACCCGGCGGACGCCGAGGTCGAGGCGAATACCGCTAGCGGCGCGGTGTCCAACGCCTTCGACGATCTGCGCGTGACCGGCCAGTGGGGCGCCAAGAAGATCACGGGCCGTCTGGGCGGAGGAAACGGCCGCCTGAAGGCGACCACGGTCTCCGGCTCCATCGCCCTGCTGCGCCGGCCCCCCTCGGCGGACGAGCCATGGGGCGCTCCCGGCCCACGGGACGCGGCCACCGGCAGGGACACCGCCGTCCCGTCCGACCGTTCCCCCGAGGGCGCGACCGGCGGTCCGACCGAGCAGAAGGGGCTCTGACATGGCTCCCGTCTTCGCCCATGGACGGCTGCGCCTCTATCTGCTGAAGCTGCTCGACGAGGCCCCGCGCCATGGATACGAGGTGATAAGGCTGCTGGAGGAGCGCTTCCAGGGGCTCTACGCACCCTCCGCCGGCACCGTCTATCCGCGGCTGGCCAAGCTGGAGGCCGAGGGCTTGGTCACGCACACCACCGAGGGCGGCCGCAAGGTGTACGCGATCACCGACGCGGGCCGTGCCGAACTCGCCGACCGCAGCGATGAACTGGCCGACCTGGAGCTGGAGATCCGCGAGTCGGTCGCGGAGCTGGCCGCCGAGATCCGCGCCGACGTGCGGGGGGCGGCGGGCGATCTGCGCCGTGAGATGCGGGCCGCGGCCTCCGAGGCCCGGCGGGGCACGAAGGAGCACACGGGGGCGTACGGGGACGGCGGCCCGTCCGAGAAGGAAGCGTGGCGCGCCGCCAAGGAGGAGATGCGCCGCGTCAAGCAGGAGTGGAAGGAACAGGCACGGCGCGCCAAGGACGAGAGCCGACGGGCCCGTGAGGACGCCCAGCAGGCCCGCCGCCAGGCCAAGGAGGCACAGGAGCGGGCGCGCGCCCAGGCGCAGGAGGAGGTGCAGCGCATCGCCCGCCGGGTTCAGGAACAGGTGCAGGACCACTTCGCGCGTGGCGACTGGCCGACCGGCGTACGGGAAGGGCTGACCGAACTGGCCAAGGAATTCGGCGAGTTCGGGAAGGAGTACGGCTTCGGGCGCACGGGGACGACGGACGCGCCGAAGACGCAGGGCGAGCCGGAGTACTCCCCGACGCCGGACGACTTCCCGGGCACCTACGAGCCTTCCTGGGCGCACGAGGACTTCCCGGGCGACCCGGCCCGCGCCCTCGACCGGCTCCTGGATCGCTTCCGTGACGACATCCGCGATGCGGCCCGCGACCATGGTGTGACGGAGGAGCAGCTCCGCGACGCCCGCCGCCACCTGTCGACGGCGGCGGCACACATAGGGGCGACGCTGCGGTCGCGGAAGGGCTGACGGCGGGTGGCGCAGCCATGCGGCTGCGCCACCGGAGCCGGGTCACCCGCCCTGCGGCCCTGCGCAGGGCGGACGCTCATTCCGTACGGCTCACCCGGCCTTCGTCTCTCCCCCGCCCCAGAGCACACGTTCCACGGACGCATGGGTCACCCCGTGGTCGGCGAGTACCTCGGCGGGGACGCCGGATCGGCCGGTGAGGGCGAGAAGCAGGTGCTCGTCCCCGATGTGCCGGTCACCGTGGGCGAGGGCGGTGCGCAGAGACGCGGTCAGGAGGTCCTTGGCGCCGCGGGTGAACGGGCACCGCCCGGATCGCCGTACGCCACCCTGGCGACCCGTCGCCAGCACGCCCTCGCCGTGCGCCTCCTCGACCCGGGAGACGATCTCCTCCACATCGATGCCCAACCCGGCGAGGGCGTCCGTCTCGGCCCGGGAGAGTCCACCGCGGCGGCGCGCCTCGGCCAGGTCTCGCACGACCGCGTCGCGCCGCCCGGTGAGCCCGAGGGAGGCCAGGGCGAAAGCGGCCCGGCTGCCTTCACGATCCAGGAGGGCGAGCAGCAGATGCGGCTCGTCGACACGTTCCTCCCCGGCCCGTTCACAGTGCTCGATCGCGCCGGTGACCACCGCGCGGGCGTCCTTGGTGAACCGCTCGAACATCACTGCCTCCCGTACTTCTTGTGCACGGCCTGCCTGCTGACTCCGAGTTCCGCGGCGATCTCCTGCCACGACCATCCCTGGTGACGTGCGCTGCGCACCTGCACCGCCTCCAGCTGCTCGAGCAGCCTCCGCAGCGCGGACACGGCCCGCAGCCCGATCCGCGGATCGCGGTCACCCGCACGCTCGGCGAGATCCGTTGCTTCGGTCATGATGTCAACTTAGGTTGACAAGGGCCGCATGTCAACCCCGGTTGACATGCGGGTGGTGATGCGGACATGTGAACGGCGGGCTCGGAAAGGCTCCGAGCCCGCCGCAGACGGGGAAGGTGAGCGATGATCAGTTCGCGGTCAGCACGATCTTGCCGAACTGGTTGCCGGACTCGAGGCGTTCGAAGCCCTCACGGGCACGGTCCAGCGGGAGAACCTCGTCGATGACGGGACGCACCCCGGTGGCCGCGCAGAAGGAGAGGAGGTCCTCCAGTTCGTCCTTGGAGCCCATGGTGGAACCGACCACCTTCAGCTCCAGGAAGAAGATGCGGGTGAGTTCGGCGTGGGAGGGACGGTCACCGCTGGTGGCGCCCGCGATGACGATCGTGCCCCCGGGACGCAGGGACTTGACGGAGTGTGACCAGGTGGCGGCACCGACGGTCTCGATGACGGCGTCCACCCGCTGCGGCAGCCGCGCCCCGGACTCCAGCGCCTCCACGGCTCCCAGTTCCAGAGCCCGCTTGCGCTTGGCCTCGTCGCGGCTGGTGGCGAAGACCCGCAGACCGGCCGCCTTGCCGAGCACGATCGCGGCGGTCGCGACTCCCCCGCCGGCACCCTGGACGAGGACGGAGTCGCCGGGGCGGACCCCCGCGTTGGTGAACAGCATGCGATACGCCGTCAGCCACGCGGTGGGGAGGCAGGCAGCCTCCTCGAAGGAGAGCTCCTTGGGCTTCGGCAGCAGGTTCCACGCAGGGACGGAGACCTGCTCGGCGAAGGTGCCCTGGTAGCGCTCCGTGAGGATCGAGCGGGGCTCGTCGGGGCCGACACCGTGACCGGTCTGGCCGATGACGGAGTGCAGGACGACCTCGTTGCCGTCCTCGTCCACTCCGGCCGCATCGCAGCCGAGGATCATCGGGAGCTGGTCCTCGGAGAGGCCGACGCCTCGAAGGGACCAGAGGTCATGGTGGTTGAGCGAGGCGGCCTTGACGTTCACGGTCGTCCAGCCGGGCGTGCGCCCGGGAGCCGGGCGCTCTCCCAACTCGAGGCCCGTAAGGGGGTGGTCGCGGTCGATGCGGGCGGCGTAGGCAGCGAACATGACCTTGACGATAGGCTCCGAGGTCGGCCTACGGAACCGGGGCTCGCTGTGACGCGTGTCCCGCTCGTCGGGTGCCGGCAGCGGCCCCGCGGAGAACTCCCGGCCCGGAAGACCGTGCTCACGGGTGGGCGGGTGCGACACGACCCGCCCACCCGGTGGAGCTAGCGGCGCGCGACTCCCTCGGCCCGGGCCGCGGCGGCGACCGCCGCCGTCACCGCCGGGGCCACGCGCTCGTCGAACGGCGACGGGATCACGTAGTCGGCCGCCAGGTCGTCACCGACGACCGCCGCCAGCGCCTCGGCCGCGGCGATCTTCATCCCCTCGGTGATGCGGGACGCCCGCACCTGAAGCGCTCCGGCGAAGATGCCCGGGAACGCCAGCACGTTGTTGATCTGGTTCGGGAAGTCGGACCGCCCGGTCGCCACCACGGACGCGTACTTGTGCGCGACGTCCGGGTGCACCTCCGGGTTCGGGTTGGCCATCGCGAACACGAAGGCACCCTTGGCCATCGACGCCACAGCCTCCTCCGCCACCGTGCCACCGGAGACGCCGATGAAGACGTCGGCGCCCTCGAGGGCGTGTTCCAGCGACCCGGTCAGTCCCGCCTTGTTCGTGAACCCCGCGAGCTCCCGCTTGACCGGCGTCAGATCGTCCCGGTCCGGCGACACGACACCCTTGCGGTCGGCGACCGCCACGTCCCCGATCCCTGCTCCGACCAGCATCTTCGCGATCGCGACCCCGGCCGCGCCCGCGCCCGAGATGACCGCGCGCAGCTCGCCGATGCTCCGCCCGGTCAGCTTCGCCGCGTTCCGCAGGGCCGCCAGCGACACCACGGCCGTACCGTGCTGGTCGTCATGGAAGACCGGGATGTCCAGCCGCTCCTGGAGCCGGCGCTCGATCTCGAAGCACCGCGGCGCCGAGATGTCCTCCAGGTTCACGCCCCCGAAGGAGGGCGCAAGACGCGCCACGGTCTCGACGATCTCGTCCACGTCCGTGCAGTCGAGGGCGATCGGGACCGCGTCCACCCCGCCGAACTGCTTGAACAGGATCGCCTTGCCCTCCATCACCGGCAGGGACGCCTCGGGGCCGATGTCGCCGAGGCCGAGAACTGCCGTACCGTCCGTCACCACGGCGACGACCGACGACTTCCACGTGTAGTCGTAGACCAGCTCCGGCTGTTCCGCGATGGCGGTGCACACCCGGGCGACCCCGGGCGTGTACGCGAGGGACAGGTCGTCCTTGTCGCGGACCGGCACGGTGGCCTGCACGGCCATCTTGCCCCCGCGGTGCAGCGCGAAGGCCGGATCGAAGGAATCGTGGGGCTCGGCCCCGCCGTCCTGGTCCGCATTGCCGTCGCTGCGCGAATTGACGATCTCCGCTGCCACTGTGTCATACCCCTTAGATGTTCATGGTGTGAGAGTGACCACTCCTGGTTGAGGGGTGGGCGGGACCGCGTATGACCCTGATGAACTGATGCGTACGGGTACACACGCGACGGGCGCGCCGCACACGCGCCCTGAGCCCCGGATGAGGGGTGTAAGGAACCTTCTTACCGGACGGATGGTGTCCCGGACGAGTCCGTACCACTAAGGTCACACGCCGGTGAGATGTCTCATGGCGGAAAATCTGGACAAGTCGACGAAGCGCCCGCCACGGGAACGCCGGCGCTGAGCGCGATCGCCCGCATCGCGAGATCCACCGGAGATTCTCCGGCCGGAAGGAGGGATTCCAGCACAAGGTCCGGCCGTGATCGACCGCTGGAGGGGGTTCAGGAGTCACCTGTTATCCGATTTTGACATGGCGGCCCCCCTGAAGAAGCGAGTCCGAATGGCAAGATGCCTGAATCACACGAGGTCGCGACACCCAAAGGTGTGTGTTCTCGTCGACCCATCGGCACAACCCATCTCGCCGGAGGAACCCACCATGACCGCAAGCTTCACCCGTCGTACGACCGCCACGCGCTCCCGGATAGCCGCGGTCGGCGCCCTCGCGGTCGCGGGCACCCTGCTGGTCGCCGGCTGCGGTGACCAGACGGACAAGAACAGCGACAGCAGCTCCAGCCCGGCCGCATCCTCGGCGCCGCTCGCCGACAAGCTCCCCAAGGACATTCGGGACGCGGGCGTCATCAAGGTGGGCTCCGACATCGCCTACCCGCCGGTCGAGTACATGGAGGGCGGCAAGGCCGTCGGTATCGACCCCGACATCGCGGACGCGCTCGGCAAGCAGCTGGGCGTGAAGTTCGAGTTCCAGAACGGCAAGTTCGCCCAGCTCATCGTGGGTCTGCAGGCCAAGCGGTTCAACGTGGTGATGTCCGCGATGAACGACACGAAGGACCGTCAGAACGGCATCGACTCCGACACGGGCAAGAAGGTCGGCAACGGCATCGACTTCGTCGACTACTTCACCGCGGGCACCTCGATCCTGGTCCAGAAGGGCAACCCGAAGGGGATCAAGTCCCTCGACGACCTGTGCGGCAAGGTCGTGGCCCTCCAGCAGGGCACCACGTCGGAGGGCATCGCCAAGGCGCAGAGCACGAAGTGCACGAAGGACCACAAGCAGGCCATCAAGCTGCAGACCTTCGACACCGACCCCGAGGCTCTGCTCCGCCTCAAGCAGGGCGCGTCCGTCGCCGACCTCAACGACTTCCCCGTCGCGGCCTACAACGCGAAGACCTCCGGCGGCGGCAACGACTTCGAGGTCGTCGGCGAGCAGATCGAGGCCGGCCCCTACGGCATCGGCGTCAGCAAGGAGAACACCCAGCTGCGCGACGCCCTCCAGGCGGCCATGGCCGCGATCATCAAGAGCGGCGAGTACCAGAAGATCCTCGAGAAGTGGAACGTCACGGACGGCGGAGTCACCGAGGCGAAGGTCAACGGCGGCTCCTGAGCCTCACGCAACACTGAAGGGCAGTCACCGTGACTGACACTGTCGACAAGATTCCGGCACCGACGGTGCCGCCGGAGCAGATCAAGGCCATTCCGGTGCGCCACTACGGCCGCTGGGTGGCGGGCGCAGCGGTCATCGCCATCCTGGTGCTGATCGGGATCGCCTTCTCCAACGCCAAGATCAACTACGGGGTGATCCCGGACTACCTCACGGACGGGACGATCCTGTCCGGCGTCTGGCACACGCTGTACATCTCTGTCCTCGCCATGGTGCTGGGTCTCGTCCTGGGCGTGATCCTCGCGGTGATGCGGATGTCGACGAACCCGGTCACCAGCACCGTGGCCTGGTTCTACGTGTGGTTCTTCCGCGGCACTCCGGTCCTCGTCCAGCTGCTGCTCTGGTACAACATCGCGCTCGTGTTCCCCATCCTCAATCTGGGGTTCTACAAGGACGAGATGAACCAGGTGATGACCCCGTTCCTGGCGGCTCTGCTGGGCCTCGGCCTGAACGAGGCCGCGTACATGTCGGAGATCGTCCGGGCCGGCATCCAGTCGGTGGACGAGGGGCAGACGGAGGCGTCGCACGCCCTGGGCATGACCCAGGGCAAGACGCTGCGGCGCGTGGTCCTCCCGCAGGCGATGCGAGTGATCGTGCCCCCGACCGGCAACGAGTTCATCAACATGCTGAAGACCTCGTCGCTGGCCTACGCGGTCCAGTTCAACGAACTCATCAAGCGGGCCACGGACATCTCCAGTACCTCGCTCGCGGTCGTGGAGATGTTCTTCGTGGCCTCGATCTGGTACCTGATCCTCACCACGGTCTTCAGCATCGCCCAGTACTACATCGAACGCCGATACGCCCGCGGTTCGTCGCGCAACCTGCCGCCGACACCGCTGCAGCGCCTGAGGAAGAACCTCCGCCTGTTCGGTTCGTTCCGCCGCCCGGAGGTGGCCCGATGAGCAGTCTCGGCAAGGACATCGCCCCGAGCACGACCGGCCACCCGATGGTCAAGGCCGAGGGGGTGCACAAGTCCTTCGGTTTTGCGCACATCCTCAAGGGCATCGACCTGGAGGTGAACCCGCGCGAGGTGTTCTGCCTGATCGGCCCGTCCGGCTCCGGCAAGTCCACTTTCCTGCGGTGCATCAACCACCTGGAGAAGATCAGCGCGGGCCGGCTGTACGTCGACAATGAACTGGTCGGCTACCGGCAGCGGGGCGACAAGCTCTACGAGCTCAAGGAGAGCGAGGTCGCGGCCCAGCGGCGGAACATCGGCATGGTGTTCCAGCGCTTCAACCTGTTCCCGCACATGACGGCGCTGGAGAACGTCATGGAAGCGCCGGTCCAGGTCAGGCGCGAGTCCAAGGCCGTGGCACGGGAGCGCGCGGAGCGGCTGCTGGACCGGGTGGGCCTCGGGGACCGCAAGGGGCACTACCCCGCCCAGCTCTCCGGCGGCCAGCAGCAGCGCGTCGCCATCGCCCGCGCGCTGGCGATGGAGCCGAAGCTGATGCTCTTCGACGAGCCCACCTCGGCCCTCGACCCGGAGCTCGTCGGCGAGGTGCTCGACGTGATGCGGGACCTCGCCGAGGACGGCATGACGATGATCGTCGTCACGCACGAGATGGGCTTCGCCCGCGAGGTGGGCGACTCGCTGGTCTTCATGGACGACGGTGTGGTGGTCGAGGCGGGCCATCCCCGGGATGTGCTGACGAACCCGCAGCACGACCGGACCAAGTCCTTCCTGTCGAAGGTCCTGTAGAGC
>NZ_JAYWVC010000320.1:0-6199 GCF_036281785.1 Streptomyces chiangmaiensis
TGCACGGCGATGGTGGCCCGTGGCCGCATCGGCCCGTCGCCCGGGCGTGAGAGCAGGACGAGTTCCCAGACCGTCGCGGTCATGGCGTTGAGCCGGGTGGCACAGCCGGCGGTGACTCGCCGCGGATCCCGGGTCCGGCCCAGGGGCAGATGCAGGGTGAACTTCTTGGCGGGCCCACGACAGCGCGGGAACCGCTGCCGCAGAACGCGGTGCAGGTCCGCCCAGGGCGCCCTGCCGGCCGCCGTCGGGTCGAGCCACACGGCGAAGCACGCCCTGTGCCGGAAGGTGCGCACCCCGTCCAGCCGGGCGGTGAAGACCGGCGTCTCGGCCATTGCCGCGGCAAGCAGCGGGGCAGCCCGCTCGAAGTCTGACTCCGGCACGAAGGGTGGCTCGGAGAACACCAGGTAGACCCACGTACATGTCGGATTTCCGCCAGCCCGGTCCCGGCCCATGGGCGATGCTGGAGGCATGCTGAACGGGATGCACACCGACTGGGAGCGCTGCGTGCGCGCCGTCCGGTCGAAGGACGCGCGCTTCGACGGCTGGTTCTTCACGGCCGTCCTGACCACACGGATCTACTGCCGCCCCAGCTGCCCGGCCGTACCGCCGAAGCCGGAGAACATGACCTTCTACCCGAGCGCCGCCGCCTGCCAGCAGGCAGGATTCCGGGCCTGCAAGCGGTGCCGCCCGGACACCAGCCCAGGCTCGCCCGCGTGGAACCAGCGCGCCGACCTCGTCGCCCGCGCCGTGCGGTTGATCGCCGACGGGGTTGTCGACCGCGAGGGCGTGCCCGGGCTTGCCGCCCGGCTCGGCTACAGCACCCGCCAGATCGAGCGCCAGCTCCTCGCCGAACTGGGCGCGGGCCCCCTCGCGCTCGCCCGGGCCCAGCGCGCCCAGACCGCCCGGCTCCTCATCGAGACGACCGCACTGCCGATGGCCGAGATCGCGTTCGCGGCGGGCTTCTCCTCGATCCGCACCTTCAACGACACCGTCCGGGAGGGCTTCGCCCTCGCCCCGGGCGAGCTGCGCAGCCGCCTGCCGAAGAAGACGGTGATCGCCCCCGGTGCCCTGAGCCTGCGGCTGCCGTTCCGGGCCCCGCTCAACCCCGACAATCTCTTCGGGCACCTCGCCGCGACCGCCGTGCCCGGCGTGGAGGAGTGGCGCGAGGGCGCCTACCGGCGCACGCTCCGGCTGCCCTACGGCCACGGGATCGTGGCACTGACCCCGAAGGCCGACCACATCGGCTGCCGGCTGACTCTCAGCGACATGCGCGACCTGCCCGTCGCCATCAGCCGCTGCCGCCGCATGCTCGACCTCGATGCCGACCCGGTCGCGGTCGACGACCAGTTGCGCAACGACCCGGTGCTGGCGCCCCTGGTCGACAAGGCCCCCGGCCGCCGGGTCCCGCGCACGGTCGACGAGGCCGAGTTCGCCGTACGGGCCGTCCTGGGCCAGCAGGTCTCCACGGCCGCTGCCCGCACCCACGCGGCCCGCCTGGTCACCGCGCACGGAGAACAGGTCGAGGATCCCGAGGGCGGTCTCACCCATCTCTTCCCGGCGTCCGAGGCGCTCGCCGCGCTCGATCCGGAGTCACTGGCGATGCCGCGCACACGTCGCACCACGTTCACCACCCTCGTCCGTCAACTCGCCGAAGGGAGCCTTCACTTGGGCGTGGAAAACGACTGGGAGGAGAGCCGGGCCCGGCTGGGGATCCTGCCCGGCTTCGGTCCCTGGACGGTCGGCGTGATCGCGATGCGCGCCCTCGGCGATCCCGACGCCTTCCTGCCGACCGACCTCGGCATCCGGCGAGCTGCCCGGGAGCTGGGCCTGCCGTCCACCCCGGCCGCGCTCACCGCGCGCGCGGCGGCCTGGCGGCCGTGGCGGGCGTATGCGGTCCAGTACCTGTGGGCGACCGACAGCCACCCGATCAACTTCCTCCCGGTGTAAGGACGTTCCATGAAGCAGCACACCGTCATCGACAGCCCGTACGGCCCGCTCACCCTCGTCGCCGACGACGGCGTCCTGTGTGGCCTGTACATGGACGGACAGCGCCACCGCCCGCCGGAGGAGAACTTCGGCGACCGCGACGACATGCCCTTCGGTGAGGTGACCGCCCAACTTCGGGCCTACTTCGCGGGCGAGTTGAAGGAGTTCACCGTCGACATGCGCCTGCACGGAACCCCGTTTCAGCGCAGTGTGTGGGATCAGTTGCGGCAGATCCCCTACGGCGAGACCCGCTCGTACGGCGAACTGGCCGACGCCCTCGGCAACCCCGGCGCCTCACGCGCGGTCGGACTGGCCAACGGCAAGAACCCCGTCGGCATCATCGTGCCGTGCCACCGCGTGGTCGGCGCGAACGGCGATCTGACGGGCTACGGCGGCGGCCTCGAGCGCAAGAGGCGCCTGCTGGACTTCGAACGGGGAGCGGGCCTGTTCTGAAAGAGGCGGTCCGGGGGCGCGCACCCCCGGACCGCCGCCTCACCGGCTCCGCTCCCCGTCGCCGGACATCAGCGGCGTACGGCGTCCGCGGCGTAGGCCCACAGCAGGTCCGCCGCCAGCGGATCGAGGGCATGAGCGGCCACGCGGCCGGGCTGGTTGTCGCCGTCCGATACGACCGGTGCCTCCTGGTTGTCCTCGAAGTAGCGGCCGGTCGCACCCTTGACCATCGGTGACGCGGCCAGCAGCACGGATGTCGCGGCGCCCTGAGCCGGGTTCTTGTAATACGGCAGCGGAGTCAGGTTCCCCTCGTCGTCCATCACCCCGAACGAGCGCATGGTGTCGTTGTCGAGGTGGCGCTGGAGGTTGGTGAGGATGAAGCCGGGGGCGACCGCATTGGCCGTGATGCCCTCGTCCGCCCACCGGCGGGCTCCCACGGTGAGGAGCACATCGGCCGTCTTGGACTGCCCGTAGGCCACCCAGGGGTCGTACGGACGCCGCTCGAAGTGCGGGTCGTCGAAGTCGAAGGGCGTGTTCAGGTGGGCACCGGAACTGACGACCACGACACGAGCCGAGCCCGACTCGCGCAGGGCGGGGTGGAGAGCGTCGGTCAGGGCGAAGTGACCGAGGAAGTTGGTGGCGAGCTGCAGCTCCCAGCCCTCCGCGCTGACCTGTCGCGTGGGAAGCGCCATGATCCCGGCGTTGGCCACGAGGATGTCCAGCGGGCCTCGCCATGCCCGTGCGAAGGCCAGTGCGGAGTCGATGTCCGCCAGGTCGAGGGCTTCGGCCCGCACGGATCCGGCACCGGGGACGGCGGCGAGTTCACGGACCAGCGGCTCGGCAGTCTCCGGGCGACGGGTGGCCACGGTGACCTCCGCGCCGGCGAGGGCGAGGGCCCGGACGGTCTCGGTACCGATGCCGGAGGCGCCGCCGGTGACCACGGCACGGCGTCCGGTGAGGTCCACGCCGTCGATCACCTCGGCAGCGGTGGCGTGGGAAGGGAAGGGGGTGGTCAGTCGGGATTCGGCGTTCACGTGGAGTCTTTCCTGAGGTGCGAAGTCACGTACGCCACTCACCGTAGGACCGCACCGCTGGACGATGTATAACTTGTCGTCCAGACTGCTTTAGTAGTCGTCCAGAAGAAGGTGCTCATGGATCCACTGGAGGACGTGCTGGCCCTGCTGGAGACGCGAAGCCACCTGTCGACGGGCCTGGCGGCGGGAGGGCGATGGGCCATGCGGTTCGACGCACCCTCCGGCGTGAAGTTCAACGCCGTCCGGCGCGGACACTGCCGGCTGGAGGTCGACGGGCTCCCGGAGCCGATCGCCTTGGCGGCCGGCGACTGCTATCTGCTCACGCGTCCGCAGCGCTACACCCTGCGCAGTGACCCCGAGGTGACCGCTGTCGATGCGGGCCCCGTCTTCGCGAGGGCGACCGGTGGCGTCGCGCGCGTCGGTACCGGTGACGACGTGTATATGATCGGCGGCCGTTTCTCCTTCGGTGAGCGGGCACAGGAGCTGCTGCTGGACGGGCTGCCCCCGGTTGTCCATGTGCCCGCGGGAACCGAACAGGCACAGGCCGTGGAATGGGCGCTGACCGCCATCGAACAAGAACTGCAGCACAAACCGTTGGCCTCGACGCTGGTCGCCGAGCACCTCGCCGTCGTCATGCTCGTTCACGTTCTGCGTCTGCATCTCGCCCGTCAGCCGCACGCGGTGTCGGGGTGGCTGTCCGGTCTCGCCGACCCCGTGGTGGCCACGGCCTTGGCGTCGATGCACGACGACCCGGCGCGTTCGTGGACCGTGGCCGACCTGGCGCAGGCGGGCGCGGTGTCCCGGTCCACCCTGGCAGCGCGCTTCAAGGAGACGGTCGGCCGAGGGCCTTTGGAGTACCTGACCCGATGGCGGATCGAACTCGCCTCCCGGCAACTGCGGGAGAGCACCGACACGGTCGCCCTCATCGCCCGCTCCGTCGGATACGGCTCGGAAAGCGCCCTGAGCGTCGCCTTCAAACGGGTCACAGGAATGTCACCCGGCGCGTACCGCAGGCAGTCCGGTGCATTCCCGGACGCCGGCGGTGTATTGGTGGGCACGGACGCCGGCGGGGTGGGCTGACACCGGGCCGTCGGCTCCCGGCGGCATCCTCCGTCGTCGGCGCGGCCGGGTGCGACGCCCCTGCGCCCGGTGGGATCCGGTCGAAGACGGACCCTATGCGCCGCTCTCGGTGCTCAGTTCGCGCAGCAGCGCGGGCAGCGCGGTGCCGATCGGTTCCCGTACGACCTCATCGGCGCGGTCGTCGTACGGGGTCGGTTCGGCGTTGACGATGATCAGCCGTGCACCGTGGTCGGCGGCGACTCCGGTGAGTCCGGCGGCGGGCTGGACCTGGAGGCTGGTGCCGACCGCGATGAACACCTGGCAGGCCTTGGTGATGGCGAGGGCCTCGCCGAGGACGGTCGGGTCGAGGCGCTCGCCGAACATCACCGTCGCCGACTTCAGGATTCCGCCGCACTCCAGGCACGGCGGGTCCTCCTCGCCGGCTTCGACGCGGGCGATCGCGTTCTCCATCGGCCCGCGGGTGTGACACTTCGTGCACACGAAACTCCGTGCAGTGCCGTGCAGTTCGAGCACCTTGCGGGCGGGCATGCCGGCGAGCTGGTGCAGCCCGTCCACGTTCTGCGTGATGACCCTGACCGGAACGCCTGAGTGCTCCAGCTCGGCCACGGCCCGGTGGGCGGCGTTCGGCTCGGCCTTCAGGGTCCGGTTCTGGCGCCGCATCTGCCACGAGCGCCGCCGGATCTCGGGATCGCCCATGTAGTACTCGTACGTCACGAGCTTCTCGGCCTTGGGATCCTTGCGCCACAGCCCGTTAGGCCCGCGATAATCAGGGATCCCGGAGTCGGTGGAGATACCTGCGCCACTGAGGATGGCTACGAGAGGCCTGCTCATGGGCCGAGAGTAGGACGCAGGCCTGCTCGGAGCGAACGGATATCGGGGCGGGCCTCACGCCCGCAGGTTCTGTTCGCCTTCGGCGTCGGCCTGGGCGAGCAGAGCTGTCAATACGCGTTCCCAGGTCCCGTCGGCAGCCCATTTCCGAAGCCGGTTGTGAACGCCCTTCCACGACCCGAACTCCTCCGGCAGGTCACTCCACGGCGTTCCGGTCCGGTACTTGAACGCGATCGCGTCAATCACCTGCCGGTGATCCCGCCACCGACCGCCACGTCTCGGCGTCCGGTCCGGCAGCAACGGCTCGATCCGCGCCCACTGCGCGTCAGTCAGCGACACACATCAACCAACGATCAGATGATCCTCTGGAGACGGCCCTGCGCTACAGCATGTCAGGCCAGCTCGAAGCCGCTCCGGAAGACGCCGCCGTACTCCCCAGGCGTCTCCCAGCACGTGTAATGGCGGCCAGGAAGATCGGGCAGGTCAATCCCCAGTTGCTCCGCCAGGCCGGCGGCACCGGTCTTGCGGATCCGAGAGGGGTCATCGGCAGCTTGATAGAGGGCACAGGCGCCGCGCAGTCCGATCACTACGTACTCCACACGCCTCCCCGTGCTGACCACCGATTCCTCGTGGTGCTGCTCGTGCCGGGCATTCATAACCTGCCCACAGAGCCCGCATCGCAAGTCGTCCCGTGAGGTATCCACGGCAGGCATCGTACGGCTCCCTCGAACACGTGTGGCCACCAGCCATCCTCACCCCAGAACACCCGGGCATCGGCTCGCCCGGCGGCCCCACTCTCATCACTGATCCGAAAGAAACGC
>NZ_JAYWVC010000321.1:0-6149 GCF_036281785.1 Streptomyces chiangmaiensis
CATGAAAAGGTTCCCACATCTCTGGGCTGCCACCGTAAAAACACAAGAGGAGCAGGAGGTGTAGAGCGTCGGTGAGGGCCACGTTCGTGGCATCGTAACCGTGCTTACCTTCCGCGATGGCGCCCGCCAGCAGACGGTGAGCTGTGCGGACATCCCCATCACTGTTCAGAAGCAGTTGCACCGCCGCGGCGGCGAAGTGCAGCGATCTGCGCTGGTACGGGTCCACTCGTCTGGCATCTTCCAGCAGTTCGGAGGCGCTTCGCAGCGATCCCGTCGCATCGGCCCCGATGTAGGCGGCCTCCGTCAGCCGCCGGGCACGATCCGTGGCCACGGGGCTGAGGTCGGCAGCTCTGGTGAGCGCCGCGATCGCTGCCACGGCGTCGCCCCGGTTGAGGATGCGGCGCGCATGCTGTTCCAGCTGAACAGCTACCTGCTCGTCGGGTTCGAAGGCGGCTTCTCCAAGGTGCCAGGCCCGGCGTTCCGGATCGGACAGAACTCGACCCAGAGCCCGATGGGCTGCGCGTCGCTCGCTGCTGGTGGAGATCTCCACGACTGCCGAGCTAATCAGGGGGTGGCGGAAGACCAGTCCTCGTGAGCTGGTGTCCAGGGACACCAGCTGATCGTGTTCCGCCGGAGCAAGGTCTTCAAGGTCGACTTCACCGCCTGATTCACGCGCCGCCGCGTGCAATGTGCTGATGTCACCTGTGCCGTCCAAAGTGGCGACCAGGAGGAGGTACCGGGTACCAGTGGGAAGATTCTGGACACGTGAGACGAACAGGGACTGCAAACGCTGGCTGAGCGGCAGAACGTATGGAAGGGTTTCCCGCGCCCCGCGCTGTCCGGCTCGTAGCGCACCGGGGAGTTCGAGCAGGGCCAACGGGTTGCCCTGCGCGGTCTCTAGAACGCGTCGGCGCACCGCCGGTGCCAGGCCGGGAAAACGGGAGTCGACGAGGCGGGTCGAGGCGTCCTCATCCAGCGGCGGAAGCTCGAGTTGAGGCAGCCCGCTACGTTCGAAGAAGCTGCCCGTCTGCGTACGGGAGGCACCGAGGAAACTGATCGGGTTGCTGGTGAGGCGGCGAGCGATGAAGCCGAACACTGCAGCACTGGCCCGGTCAACCCACTGTAGGTCGTCAACGACAAGCAGCACTGGGTCTTTGGCCACTCTTGCCTGCAGGAGTGCCAGTGCGGCGTTGGAGAGCAGCAGTCGTTCCGGAGGGGCACCAACACGAAGCCCCAGAGCGACCTTGATGGCGTCCTGGTGCGTGCTGCTTAGGTTGTCGAAGAGGTCCGTCAAGGGCAGGAGCGCTTGATTCAGAGCGGAGTAGCTGACGTCCGCCTCGAACTGAACACCAGCAGCACGCAGTACGTACATCCCGGCTTCCGACGCGGTGTGCGCCACAGCGTCCAAGAGCTCAGTCTTGCCCACTCCCGCTTCCCCGGACACCAACAGCGCGCTGCCAGCGTCCTTGTTTACGAGGAGGCTGACGATGCGGCCGAGGTCAGCGTCACGTCCGACGAGATGGTCGACGCCACCAGTACTCGGGGAGGCGGCAGCGTCATGCATCAGATATTGCTCCAATCAAACCGGGCGCCCGACGATCAGGGGATGTCACCCGAGTACTGGCAGAAAAGGGCCGGCTCGGGGATCGTGCGGCGAATTCCCGCTTTCGCAGGTAGGCATGGTTGGCGTGGAAGGAGTACGCCTTGGCTTCCAGCAGATCCTCGAGGCTCGGGACCCAGCGGGTTCGGGACCCTTCCGTTTGCGAGCGGGCGGCCTCAGGACCGCACGCCGCCCGGTCAGGGCCGACAGGACTCACGGGTCCAGAACGACCGGATCAGCATGACGGGTCTGCGTGGCGTTGCGGCACGGGCGAAGAGCGCGAGGCTCCTTGACTAGGCAAGAGTCAGGTCGCGGGACCATCCACTGTGGGCTCGTTCCAGATTCCCGGGTGATCCGTGTCGATGACCTCTACGTACTTGCCTGCTCTGCTTGATGAACCGGTCGATGGCAGGACAGTAGATCGTCACCTTTTCCTTCCTCTGCTGCAGGTCGTTCAGGACAGCACGGATGAGGACTCGAGAGAGACCCAGGCCGCAGTAACCCTCGTCGATCTCCGTGTGACCGAGCACGCGGCGGCGACCAACGATCCGGTACACCATGACCCCTGCTTGCTCGGCGTCGACGTAGAGCGCGTACCGAGGGCCCTCAGCCTCATCAACGACACGGACGTCTTGCGCGCGATCGTCGAGCAAAACTCCAGCCATAGGCACCTCTGATCCGTTCGGCGTTCGCTGTCCCGCGTCCGCAGGCAGACGACTGGGCCGCCGAGGACACACTCCCCCCGAAGGGGACTCAGGAGTCCATTATGAGGCCTGTGCTGGTGCTTTACGCAACCAGGCGCAAGACTCCTTCTCCGTCGGCGGGGCTGACCCCGAGGGCCGCCCTGCATTGCGTGGGCCCCGGACTGCAATGCCTGGGCCGGACGAAGATCGCGATACGCAGCAGGCGACCACCCTGCAGTTCACGGATGCCGCGGACTGGTCGCGAGAGACCGTTCGGGCACGGCGCAGTAGACCATCGTGGCGGAACCTCCCGCCGGGGACGGGATAGCCCGGCCATGCGCGCCCGGCTCGCGCGCTTCTCAGGTGGCTGGGCTGCCGACTGGATCTGGCCGGGCAGCTGATGCCCCGTCGTCACTCCCGACGCCGCTGTGCTGGTCTCCGCTGCGATGCCCATCGTAGCCGCGTGGCTGCCGCCAGACGGTGCCCTGCTGCCTCCTGTACAAGAGCCCACCAATGGACTGCGGCTCCTCCTGCACGCCCGACGCAACAGGAGCGTGAGGACGATCAGAAGCGCAGCCCGGATCAGCAGGACGCCGAACGGTGCTCCGCCTGTCGCGGGGGCTGTGGCCCGGCCGCCAAACCTCTTACTTACCCGGCTTCACGTCCGGCGACTCCGCCCTGTGTCGGCGTTCGAAGACCTAGCCGGGGGATTGAAGGGTTCCATCAGGCACTGCTTCCCAGCACGTTTCGGAGCTGTGCTGCTACGGGCGACGTGCGACTGCGCAGTCAGCAAATCCTGCGCAATGAGCACCTGCTCGGTTAGGTAGGGGCCGAAGACCAACCTCTGTGTCCCAAAGCTTCAGGGCGATGATGACTAGGTCGACCTGAACCCCGACGAACTGGTCAATGTGGACCTAAGCACAGCCTGCCCACACAGCACCGAGAATGCCATGGGGCCGAACTCGCCGACGAAACCCGCCGCTTCTCCCGCAGACGTCAGCGTCAGCCGCACAACGCCCGCGGCTACTTCAGCGACCCTCACGTCAGCTGCGTCGTGGACGAGAACGATCTGAGTTCTTGATCAATAGCGGAAGCAGCCCCCCAGGGTGCAGCTGATTCAGAGTTCCGACCCCCATGCCGAGGTATCAGGCGGGATGGTCGAATGGTGCGAGGCGTCGAGAATCGCGCATCTTTCGTTCTCGCTCATTCCGCCCCAGACACCGTGGCGTTCGCCGTAGCGCAGGGCGAAATCCGCGCATTGAGAACGAACATTGCAGTCGGCACAGATTTCTTGGGCCCGTCTGTCGCGATGCAGCTTGGCCAGACCACGTTCTCCCGAGGGCGAGTAGAACACCGTGCTGTCCAGGCCACGACATGCTGCGAACCTCTGCCAGGACCACACCTCGACCAGAGCGCTCAAGTGCTTTTGTATATACATTCTTATCGCCCTTGTTTAATTGGTGCGAAGGATTACCGTACGACCAATTTTGCGACTGTGCTTACCGTCTATGTGATGTATGACGCCTTGACGACGTCTCGGCGTTTCGGGACGTCGGCGTGACACCATTGAGCGACCTCTCGCCGCAGCGGGGAGTTCGCCTAGGTTTCCAAGGGGAACTACGTTTTCAGAGATCTAATAGAATTTTTTTTCTGTTCCATGGCCGGGTCGTGGGGAAGCGCGAGTCGCATCCGTGGGTCGTGTCGGACCAACTGTGCGCGTTGATCAAACCGTTGCTGCCGGAGTCAGGGCCGAAACTGCTGACAGGTCGGCCCTGGGTGCCGGACCGACAGGCATTGTGCAGGATCGTTCATGCTGCACTCCGACATCCAGTTGGAGTACCTGACTCAAAAGCTGTGCTTTGGCTGCGGTATGGCCTGCTGTCAGCATCTGGCCACCTGGAACGAGGTCGGCGTGTGGGAGAAGTTGCACTTGGTATTGCTGAAGAAACTGCGGTCGGCGCGGAAGCTGGACTGGTCGCGGGCAGTGGTGGACCCTTCCCACGTGCGCGTGGTCCGGCGGTGCCCAAAGCAGGCCGAGCCTAGTCGGCTGCGCACGTCCAGGCAGCAAGCACCACGTCCTCACCGACGGCTAAGGCATCCCGCTCACGGGGTCGCTGGCTGGCGCCGACAGCAACAACGTCACCCAGCTGATACGGCTATTGGACAGGGTCCTCACCATAACCGAGTCATCGCGTGGACACGGCGACAGCCGGACATGCTTTTCGCAGTCCGCGGCATGACAGGTGTTGGCAGCTGCTCTGGCAGCAGAGTATTCGTCCAGTGATCGCGGAACGCGGCCAACTACGCGGGACCGGGCCGGTATCTTCGCTGAGTCACAGATCTAAAAACCCGCAAGTCAAATTCTCTGCGAGCCCTTAGCGAGCCAGAAGTTCTTCAAGAAAACGATCGATGTTCACTAGCGCCGTTTCGCTACCTGCCGGGACGGCCTCATGGGTCTTGGCGATCCATGCTTTGATCGGAGCGACAGGACCTTCGAGGCGAGCGTAGCCGTCTGGAGGTTGAAGTTCGATGCTGAAGTGCTGATCTAGGAGCGGCCCGATGGGAGCGACCCTCACGTCACCGAGTCCGACGGCAGCCTTCATGCCCTGGTCGAGTAGTTCTCGGGCGAACGTCCAGTGGACCACCCGGTCAGGTGTGATGTTGAAGGAGACCTGAACGGCGTACGGGTCGGCACACGCATAAGAGAACCGTACAGGCACACGTACGTGCAGGTCGCAGGCAACTGCGAGCGTCAAGCCGATGTTTAGTTCCAGGTCGGGATAGCCCATGATGATTCCTATTCTGTGGTCGACGTGCAGGTGAGATCGGGTCGGCTTTGACAGCATGCTCGGCGTTAATCTTGGACGCGTACTCCACGGTGATCTCACGCACCTTCTAGCGGACTGCGGCAACCGAGAGCAGGATGCCCTTCACTCAAGTAGGTCGGTCATAGCCGGCGGGCCGGCGCGGCATCCACTACATAGGGCATCGTGCGCGAGGTTGCTTGCCGAGAGCGAGGGCGGACGTGGAAGTGACGCGCTCCTTCCTAACAGTTGCGGCTCGGCTGCAACGTGAGTTCCAGCCGACCGTGCCTGAAAGGTTTGCAAGGCTGACGCGACCATGCATCCGGTTAATGACCTAGTGAGGTCAATTAGGTAGACCCCGCCACGGCTCCGCGCTCCGCAGCCGGCCGGGGCCGTTCCTGTCATGCGACTGACCGCACGGCGTACGACGCCCCTGCGGTGGCCTTACCCTCACGGGCCGGTGTCCGGTGCCGAGCGCTGAAAGCACCAAGCAACGGGCACCGTGTATCTGCAAGCAACCGCCGGTGCACCAATCGAGCCCCTTTCACCTCGCGACGGGCCGGCTCTCCCAGGCCCGTGGGTAGGCCTTTGCCTCCGGCCAACGGCGCGGACGCGGGGTTTCGCACCGGAAGCACCGCGTGGTGTCCGACCAGGCCGCCAACCGCAAGCAACGTGGGAAGACCCGCGGGCCCCCTCCGGCCTTCGACCGCGAGGACTACAGGGCCCGGCACGCCGGTCGAGTGCGGAATCAACCGGCTCAAGCGCAACCGTGCGGTCGCCACCAGGTTTATGACCCGCCTGAGCTGTTCTCCGACAACACCTTCATGGTTGTCCAGCCCGACGAGGACGACCCAGTGTGGTGGTTCACCTCGGCACCCGTTTTGGACGAAGGCGGCTACTTAGATTGTCCGCAGCGACGAGCACGAGGTCACCACCTCGACCAGTATCAACGACATCGCCCGCAGTTTCCCCGGACGGCCAACCAGCCAGGTCACCTACTTCTAAGACACGGCTTATTGGAACGCGACGGACCGGATCGCTGCTCGGAAGGGGAGCTACTAG
>NZ_JAYWVC010000322.1:0-6098 GCF_036281785.1 Streptomyces chiangmaiensis
TGGAGACGAGTCCGGTGGAGGAGTTCAGGGGGGCGAGCTGATTGTTCGTCACATCAGTGGTGACCGCACCGGAGCAGGATGTGTCGGCGAACGAGGACGGAGCGTGGGCGTTCTTCCACAGGTAGGGGTAGGCACTGAAACTGCGGTGGCAGTTACCGCTCGAACTGTCGTAGTTCCCTGCGCCGTTGCCTGCTGAGTACGAGTCCCCCAGCGCGACGTACGAGGGTCCGGCAGCCTGTGCCGGACCGGTCATCACCAAGCTGAACATCAACGCGAGGCTCAGCGTGGCAAGGGCTGAAAGCGACTTGATGCGTCTCACGAGACCTCCCTGAGCGGGAAAGCTGGCACTCATTGGTACAACAGGCAACCACTCAAGGGAAGTGTCCATGTCAAAGATTCTTCCCGCGTAGATACACCCTTCGCGCCGTGGGGGTCGGGGGTTGGACCAGACCGCAGAAAGGGTCTTGGTCAAGGCCTTACGAGCCCTTCAAACCTGTCAACCGCGGTCAGACATTGACGCTGCGTCAGCCAGGCCGACGCACCACGCTGCGGTCCGACGCACCGGTCGTGCGGGCACCGGACGGGCATCACTGATCCGCTCGCGATGATCCGCCGAGCGTAGATGCGCGAGAACTTCCGCTGCCCGTGAGGGTCTGGATGACCGGCCGCCGCCCCCACACCCCGCCACACCCGTGAGCCGGGTGGCGAAGCGGCAGAGACAGCGGCAGTACGAAAGAATCCGCTAGGCACCCTCACCGGGGCCGATACGGGAAGGAACTCCTTATGAACGAGCGGGACGAGCACTTCGATGTCGTCGTACTCGGAGCGGGCCCTGGCGGATACGTGGCCGCGATCCGCGCTGCCCAACTGGGCAAACGCGTCGCCGTTGTCGAGGAGAGGTACTGGGGCGGCGTCTGCCTGAACGTGGGCTGCATCCCCACCAAGGCCTTGCTCCGCAACGCCGAACTGGCGCACATCGTCACCCGCGAGGCGAAGACCTTCGGCATCAGGGTGGACGGTCAGGTCTCGTTCGACTACGGCGAGGCGTACCGGCGCAGCCGCCGCGTCGCCGACGGCCGGGTCAAAGGCGTGCACTACCTGATGAAGAAGAACCAGATCACGAAGATCGACGGCCGCGGAACCTTCCTGGACTCAAACACCCTCCGGGTGGCCGGCGCTGACGGCTCCGCCCGCACCGTCCGTTTCGACCACTGCGTCATCGCAACCGGAACCACCCCCAAGCTGCTGCCCGGCACGCGACGCTCGGCGCGTGTGGTGACGTACGAGGAGCAGATCCTCGCCGAGGACCTACCGCAGTCGATCATCATTGCGGGGGCGGGCGCCATCGGTATCGAGTTCGCCTACGTCCTGCACAACTACGGCGTGAAGGTGACCGTGGTCGAGTTCCTGGACCGGATCGCCCCGTTGGAGGATGTCGAGGTCTCCGCCGAGCTGGCGCGCCAGTATCGCAAGCTGGGCATCGACGTGCTCGCCTCCACCCGCGTCGACGCCATCGACGAGTCCGGTCCGCAGGTGCGCGTCACGGTCACCGCCAAGGACGGCTCCCAGCAGGTCCTGGAGGCCGACAAGGTACTCCAGGCGATCGGCTTCGCACCGAACGTCAGCGGCTACGGCCTCGAGAACACCGGCGTGAAGGTCACCGAGCGTGGAGCGATCGACGTCGACGGCCGCTGTCGCACCTCCGTTCCGCACATCTATGCCATCGGCGACGTCACCGCCAAGCTGATGCTCGCGCACGCCGCCGAGGCGATGGGTGTGGTCGCGGCCGAGACCATCGCGGATGCGGAGACCATGGAGCTGGACTATGTGATGATCCCGCGTGCCACGTACTGCCAGCCGCAGATCGCCAGCTTCGGCTACACCGAGGCCCAGGCCCGCGAGCGGGGTCACGACGTGAAGGTGGCGAAGTTCCCGTTCAGCGCCAACGGCAAGGCGCACGGTCTCGGCGACACGACGGGCTTCGTCAAACTGATCAGCGACGCCAAGTACGGCGAGCTCTTGGGCGGCCACCTCATCGGCCCGGACGTCACCGAGCTGCTGCCCGAACTGACCCTGGCCCAGCAGTGGGACCTGACCGTCCACGAGGTGGCCCGCAACGTGCATGCCCACCCGACCCTCGGCGAAGCGGTCAAGGAGGCGGTGCACGGACTTGCCGGGCACATGATCAACTTCTAGCCGAGGAGGGTCGACGGCCGGACGGTCAGCCATCCGCGCACACCTACGGGACGGAGCCGCTGTCCGAAGCCGGGCTCGGCAATGGTTCCGTCCGCGGGCCTGCACTCCTCGGCCCGTGACCGTCACGGCTCAGCGGAAGATGGCGACGGGGTCCAGCGTCAGCTCCCCCGTGCGGCGGTTCCACGTCCGCACCTTGCCCAGGCAGCGGGCCTGGAACTCACCGCTGAAGTATTCCTCGTCCTGAAACTCCTCCCGGACCCCGGCGGCCTCGCAGGTGATCCTCACATGGGTGGGCGGGCCCTGATCTCCGTAGTCGGCACGCAGCACGATCTCGCCGTTCTCGCCGCCTTGGGCGGTGAACCGGCCCGTGACAGAGACGAATTCCGACATGACGGCGGTCAACGGCACCCGGTCCGACAAGCCCTGGTCGCGCAGGGATTCTGCGAGCGCCCGGTTGGGGACGAGCAGACCCGTGGTGAGATCGACGTCCACCACCACGTCCTCCTTGCGCATCGTGTCCATGAGCAGCCGTATCACCGTGATGGGGGTGCTCTTCTGGATGTATGCGGTGACGCGCTCCTTGGTGACGTCCCGACGCGCTCCCGCGCTGCCGAACCCCAGCTTCCCCCACAACCCCAGGCCGCCCGTGACATTGATCCGGTCGGCGACCTCCTGTTCCAGGGCGGCCGAGAACCCGCCTGTCTGATACAGGCCCATGACCCGCTTCTCGTGCAGGAAGAAGCACATGCCGTGCACGGTGCGACCGCTGCGCCGGCGCCGTCGGCGCAGCCATCCCTGGCGCACGAGCGCATGGCGGATGAGTACGGCCCAGCAGACCACCGTCACGCACCAGACGATCAGCCACGGCCACCACAGGCCCCACCACTGACGGTCAATGACAGCCACGGATCTCCTTGAACGCGTCGGAGAGCGAGGAGAGGTTCGCGTCGACCATGCGGCCGCCGGTCGCCGCGGCGGCCCGCTTCAGAGAGTCCGGGTCCGCCTCTCCGAAGTGGACGGGGAAGGTGGGCACCGCTGCCACGGCGGCGCCCAGTTCGCGATGGCGGCGGAGGAACTCCCCATAGGCCATGCCGGCGTTGTTCTCGCCGTCCGTCATCAGCACGATCGACACCGGGCGTCCCGGATCCTCCCGTACGGCGGCGGTGGCGATGCGGTAGCCCCGTTCCAGGGCCGACCAGACGGCGGTCGAGTCGTCGAAACCGCCTTCGGCAACGGTTCTGTCGAGGGTCCGCAGATCCTCTTCGCCGCGTACGGTCACCGTGCGCTCCTGCAGCACACGGCCCCCGAATCGGACCACCGTCAGCCGCTCGCCCCGGTAGAAGCGGGTGAACTTGCCGGTGGCGGTGTCGTCGGCGCCGCTGAGCCCGGCGAAGGCTGCGCGCAGATTCTTCATGCGCTCGCCGCGCATGGAAGTGGAGAAGTCCAGCTGGAACACTACCTGGTCGGCCGTTCTGCGGCGTGGATCCCCGTAGTCGGTGACCAGTTGGTCCACGATGGACAGGCGGTCAGGGTAGGACAGAGCGTTGCCGACGGGTACCCGCAGCCGTGGGGCAGGCTCGACGTCCTGGTTGACCGGGCGCCGGTGGGTCCGTTCCATCAGCTTCTTCTGGACGTCGGCGCTCAGCAGCCAGGCCACCACCTTCCTGTACGCGGAGCGCTTTACGGGATCGAGGAGCAGCAGGGGAAAGTCGGACAGCACCATTCCGTCGTCGGGATGGACGATCTTCAAGGGTTCGTGCAGCTTGCCGCTTGCGTTGAGGGACAGCAACTCGGACTCGTGCGCGATCAGCGCGTTGGTGTCGTCCTGATGGCGTGGGTAGGTGCCGATCAGCTCCCGTGAACTGGGCGCGGTGAGGCTCTGGCCGGAGCGGAATCCACGCAACCGGTCGCAGGAGATGTCCTGTTCACGCAGCGCACTCCCGGTACCGGCGGCCGCCGTCGCGACTCCGACCAGCGCGGCCCGCCCCGTGTCGCTGCGCCGCGGGTCCGCCATCCCGAACCGTACGGCGCCCTCGGCGGCAGCGTCCGCGACGTCCGCCCACGAGATCCGGCCTCCGGGCGCACGCTCGCGCAGCTCGTCCGCCACCGAGGTGGCGAGACCGACCACTACGGGCGAGCGCATGATCGGGGTGGACTCGGGCCGGGTGGGACGGCCGCCGGACTCCTCCAGGCGCAGCAGGAACGAGCGGTCCGAGGCGAGCCATGCCAGGGCGTACGCCGAGCGGCCGGAAGCGGGCGGCTGGCCGGCGAGGTCCGCGGTCGCCGTGTAGTCGATGTCCAGCTCGACCCCGGTGTCCGTCTTCAACTCGCCCAGGAGCGGGGCCACATCGGCGAGCTCGGGGCTCGCAAGGACCCGGAGAGTGACGGTCTCCCCCTCGTCGCTGCAGGAGTTCAGGGTGCCGAGGACAACCAGTGCCAGCACGGCCGCCAGGGTGCGTAAGAACCGGGTCACGGCACGTCCTGCACGGGGAGCGGGCAGTTGCCCACGTAGTTGATGATCTCCTCCAGGACGTCGAGGTCGGGTTCGTAGACCTTGGTCTGGTCGCGGTTGGGTGTGGGAACCTGGATGCCGCGATCGCGCAGATAGGTGTTCAGTCGCTCGCTGGTGCCGTCCTCGCCGTTGAAGCGGATGCGGAATCCCAGTTCGAGGGCGCGCTCGCGCAGGTCCTCGTCGTCGGCGATGAGCTGGATCAGGCGGTCGCCCCGGTCGGTCAGGGAGATCAGCTGCGGCTCGGTGAGGGCGTACGGCTTGGGGTAGAGCAGGACACGGTCCGTGTCCTGTTTCCCGTACTTGTCGCGGTACGCCAACTGGTGGGCGAGGTATTGGTGCTCGTAGATCAGGCTGATCGGCGCGATGCTCTCGCCCAGGTCGGAGAAGTAGCTGTCGGCCTGTTCGTCGGCCCACATGCCCTGCAGGTTGATCATGGGTTTGATCCGCTGGGCGAGGTCGTGCACGGCGGCGTCCGCACCGTTGGGGTTGCCGGTGTCTTCGGTGCCCGGTGTGCGGTCTCCGTTCGCGACGAAGGCCAGGATGCTCAGATAGGTACCTGCAGAGTTGGATTCGCAGACGCTGGAGGTGCGTACCAGGAGTCGGCCGCTGTTGCTGCGGTGGTGGCTGACCGTCTGGAAGCCGATACCGTTCCAGGTGTCCGCTTCCCTGCCGGAGCCGTCCTTCCTGGTGGTCCGGTCGTCCTTGCCGTCCAGGAGGCGCATGAACTTGCGCATGTCGAGGTCGTAGTAGAGCGTCTTGCCGCCGTTCAGGGACTGCTGTCGCTCCGCCACCCCGGCGCTCACCAGGGTTTCCGCGTAGTCGCGGAAGGTGCCCAGAACCAGCGGGGTGACGAAGGGGCGTGCGGAGCGCACCGAACGGTTCTGCCGGTCGAGGATCAGCTTCGCCGCAGGCTGACCGGAGGGAAACACGACGTCGACGTCCTTCAATGAGGTGGTGGCGATGCCGCGGGAGCCGAGCCGGTGGATGTCGACCCGTATCCCGTGCTCCAGTAACAGGCGCTGTACTTCGGGGTCTTTGAAGTAGTCCGACTTGGAGGCCATCTTGGCCTCGATCGTGGTGATGTGTTCGAAAGGCCTCAGCGCGTTGCCCGAGACGAGCAAGGAGAAAAGCCCCGCCAGCGCCAGGGGCAGCGCGACGGCGACATGACGTGGGATGCGGCGGCGTTTCACACGACGGGTGGTGAGTCGCGGTTCCTCGATCGCGCGTGCTCCGGCGTCCGTCAACGGCCCTCCTGTCACTCAAGGGGTGAGGATCATCGAGGAATGAGTCGAACGTCCGCTGCCAGAAGCGTCACTTCCAGTCGAACGCAGGGTGAACGCGTCAGACCTACCATGATGTGCACGGGCTGTCACCAGGGTGAGTGTAGGCT
>NZ_JAYWVC010000323.1:0-6076 GCF_036281785.1 Streptomyces chiangmaiensis
AAACGATCCTCCTCGGGCGGCACGACAGCCAGCTCCATCTTGGTCATGCGCTCGACGTACTCCGACACGATGCCGGTGACAGTGATCTCCTGGCCGTTGATCATATCGTCCAGGACGAGCACCATGCCGCCCGAGGCCAGGCCGCCGAGGGCCGGATAGCGCTCCAGCAACGTGACGGAAGCTCCGCTGCGGGCGGCGGTCACGGCGGCGGACACACCGGCCGGGCCGCCGCCGACCACGACGACGTCGGACTGGGCCACGACCTCGCAGTCGAGCGAGCCGGGCGAAACGCGCAGATCACGCACCGAGGGACACTCCTTCAGCTTTCTTCGCCCACTGATAGAAGGCGATGCTCAGACCGGCCAGAACGGCCATGTAGACGGGGAACAGGTCGCTCAGTCCGTTGTCGGACAACCAGACCACCAGATAGGACGCGGTACCGCCGAACGCGGCCACCCCGACCCCGTAGCCGAGTCCGCAGCCCGCGGCGCGGACTCCCTTGGGCATCAACGACGTGCTCACCAGAACGTAGAGGGTCATGTTGACCAGCAGTACCGGCGCGCCCACCAGCAGTACGACCGTGAAGGTGGCGATGCTCTTGTGGGCGTAGAGCAGGACCAGGAAGACCGCCGGGATCATCAGGAACCGTCCGAAGAGGAACACCCGGGACAGCTTCCATCGGTCCGCGAGCGGGCCGACGATCAGCGAGCCGCCCATCATGATCAGCGCCAGCACGGTGGTGATACCGAAGACGGTCGTCGGGTCCTCGCCGAACTTGGCGCGCGCCAGGGTCGGCAGGCCCACGTTCCATCCGTAATTGAACGCCTGCGCGGCGCCGACCACGAAGATGATCGCCAGCAGGCTGCGCCACCGGGTGAACACCGAGCGCCAGACCTTCGAAGCGGAGCCGACGTAGTCAGGGTCGCTGTTGTGCAGGGTCTCCGGGAGGGAGCGGCGCAGCCACAGTACGACGAGGCCCATCGCGGCGCCGACCCAGAACGGGATGCGCCAGCCCCAGTCGGCCATTGTGCTGTTGCCGAGGACCGACCCCAACACGTAGTTGATCAGTGAGGCGAGCAGAATGCCGAAGTTGACGAAGAAGCTGATGATGCCGGCGGCCGTGCCCGAGCGTCCTTTCGGCATGACCTCCGCACCGTACGCCGTGGACAGCGGTGCTTCTACGCCGGTGGAAATTCCTTGCAGCAGGCGGCAGACGAGCAGGATCAGCGGTGCCGCCACACCTATGGTGCTGGCGTCGGGTATCACCCCGATGACCAAAGTCGTCAGTGCCATCATCGCCACTGACAGAAGCATCACCCTGCGGCGGCCTATGCGGTCGGCGACACCACCGAGCACAATTCCGCCGATTGGCCGCATCGCGAAACCGACGGCGAAGATCGACAAGGCGCTCAGTGTCGCGTCGACAGAGCTTTCGTTGCGGAAGAAGTGCGGGCCGATGGTGACCGCTAGTAGGCCGAAGATCTGCCAGTCGTACCACTCGAGGGTGTTGCCGAGACCCAGGCCAAGCATCGCGCGGCGCATCGCCGGAGGACGATCCGTGGATTCTCTGGCCGGTATTGCGTTGGTGAAATCAGCGGCGCCGGGCGCCCTTTCGGGAAGTGTGGACATGGCTACGCCTTCCGGACGGCCACGACTGCGGGGCCGTCGGACAGAGGGGAAGGGGGAGCGCCGCTTTGACTACCAGGTCGGCGGCGTGGAAACCCAGATGCAGTGCGCCGGCTCGTCGCCGGGGTTGACGTACCAGTGCGGAATCGTTGAGGAATAGCGGATGGAGTCGCCCGCTTCGAGATGGTGACGCACGCCGTCGATGAACACGTCGAGACTGCCCGAGATGACGATCCCGAACTCTTCTCCGTTGTGGGTGAACGGCGTCTTACTGGTGTCGTGGCCGGGTTGCGAAGTCACCCAGGTCGCTTCGAGAGCGCCGGACAGGTCGGGCGTGAGCAGTTCGTAGGTGGCCGCGGCGGTCGCCAGGCCGTGCCCGCCCACCCGACGGCGTTCCGTCTTGCGGACGATTGGCGACTTGTTGTCCTCGATGCGCAGCAGGAGCCGGCCCACGGGAACGTCCAGGGCGTGCGCCAGCTGAACCAGGGTTGCGAAAGCAGGGTTGCCGATTCCGCGCTCGAGCTGGCTGATCACACCCGCCGAAAGACCGCTGGCTTCAGCAAGCTGCTCCAGTGTCAGCGTGCGTTCCCGGCGTATGGACCGCACCGTCTCACCGATGGCGGCAACCATGGGGGCGATCGTTGGACCGTCGCTCGACCGAGGCTTCGCTGCTTCACTCATGGGCACAACCTAGTGAGGATTTTCATTCTGTCAACGGTTTGTTGCGACGTCGCTAGGGAGCCTGTCCCGTGAGCAACCCGTCCTTGGTCAGCGCGGACGCCACCGCGGACGAGCTTGAAGCCATGCTTTCGGCGGCGTAGGAGGCCGCCTCCGCACTGCGTGACTCCGCTGGCCTTGACTCATGGGCACAACCTAGTGAAGATTTTCATTCTGTCAACGGTTTGTTGCGACGTCGCTAGGGAGCCTGTCCCGTGAACAACCCGTCCTTGGTCAGCGCGGATACCACCGCGGACGAGCTTGAAGCCATACTTTCCACGGCGCAGGAGGCCGCCCGCGCACTGCGTGACTCCGCTGGCGGTGAACGGGCGTCTTGGTTGCGTGCGGTCGGTGCGGCGATCGATGAGGAAAGGGCGGAACTGCTCGACCTGGCGGTGGCGGAGTCCCACCTCGATCGGACCGCGCTGGACGGCGAGGTGAAGCGCACGGTCTTCCAGCTGGAGCACCTGGCGCAGGCAGCCGAGTCCGGCGAGCTGCTTCGGGTGCTGGCCGAACCCGCCGATGCGGACTACCCCGTCGCGGCCCGTCCCGATCTCGTCCAGGCGATGATGCCGCTCGGCCCCGTGCTGGTCTTCACCGCCAGCAACTTCCCCTTCGCGTTCAGCGTAGCGGGCAACGACTTCGCCTCGGCCGTGGCCGCGGGCTGCCCGGTGGTGGTGAAAGCCAACCCGGGGCACCCCGCACTCAGCGCCCTGACGGCGGAGATCGTCGCCACCGCCCTGGCGAAGGCCGGCGCCCCGAAGGGCACCTTCGCCCACATCCAGGGAGTGGAGCCGGGAGTGGCCGCGCTGCGCGACACCCGGATCAAGGCGTGCGGGTTCACCGGCTCGCTCGCCGGCGGCCGTGCGCTGTTCGACATCGCGGTGGGCCGTCCGGACCCGATCCCGTTCTACGGTGAACTCGGTTCCCTCAACCCGGTGTTCGTCACCCCCGCGGCCGCCGCTGCACGGGCCGAGGAGATCGCCGCCGGATTCGTCGCCAGCGTCTCTTTCCGCGGTGGGCAGCTGTGCACCAAGCCGGGCGTGCTGATCGCACCGGAGAACTCCGGCATCCTCGACGCCGCGGCCACCGCCCTCGCCGGTCTCGAACCGGTGACACTCCTGACCGACCGCATCACCGGCGCCTACACCGAAGGCACCAAGTCCCTTTCCGGCCTGCCAGGCGCACGTGTGGTGGCAGGCTCGGGGGGCACCTCGCCCACACTCGTCTCGATACCCCCCGCGAGTGTGCTGGCCACCGTGGGCGGCGGCATCGAGGAGTGCTTCGGGCCGGCTGCCGTCGTGATCGAGTACCGGGACACGGCCGAGATCGGTGCGATCGCCCGCTCGCTCGGCCCGAGCCTCACCGCGACGATTCACGGTGAGTCGGCCGACGCCGTCGCCGCGTCCCTCGTCGACCAGCTCAGCTCCCTGGCCGGCCGGGTCATCTGGAACGGCTGGCCGACCGGCGTGAGCGTGACCCGCGCCCTGCACCACGGCGGCCCCTTCCCCGCCACGACCTCGCCAACCTACGGCTCGATCGGCGTGGGTTCAGCCCAGCGCTGGCTGCGCCCGGTCACGTACCAGAACTGGCCGGTGGAGCTGCTGCCCCGGGAGGTTCGGGCACGGGTCCTTCCGGCCGCGGAGTGAGGAAGGCCGCGATCCGTGCTCGTGGCCAGGGCCGCCACCGCCCTGACGCAGCCGGCGGCCGACGACCTGCGCGGGCGGATCACCACACCGACGGGCATTCCACGCCGCCCCGGGGGACCGCGCGCGGCTGCCGCCCGTCCGCCGATCCACCGCGGGCTCCGGCGGCAGCCGTTGACAGCGCACGAGTAGTGAGGAACTGAGGAACAGGAATGTCATCGACCACCCTGAAACCCGGAGTCTGGGGCGTTCTCACGACCCCCTTCACCAGGCCCGCCCTCGACATCGACGCGACCAGCCTGGCCGGTGTCGTCGAGGCGTACGAGCGTGCGGGAGCCGCCGGCTTCACCGTACTCGGCGTCTTCGGTGAGGCCGCACAGCTCGACACCGGTGAACGGCGCGCGGTCCTTGAGACCGTCGCCGGCAGCAGCTCGCTCCCGCTCGTGGTGGGAGCGACCTCGCTCGGCACCGCGACCGTGGCCGAGGAGACCCGGCTGGCGCAGCAGGTGCTCGGCGACCGGATGGCCGCCGTGATGGTCCAGGTCAACTCGCCGGACCCGGCGGTGCTCACCGAACACCTGCGCGCGGTCCACCGGCGGACCGGTGCCAGCATCGTCGTCCAAGACTACCCCGTGGTCAGCGGGGTGCGCATCGCGGTCTCCGCACTCGCCAGGGCACTGCGGGACCTGCCGTTCGTCGCCGCCGTCAAGGCCGAGGCCCCGCCGACCCCGGGCGCCGTCGCGGTCCTCACCGAAGAGTTGGACGTCCCGGTCTTCGGCGGGCTCGGCGGCATCGGACTGCTGGACGAACTGGCCTGCGGCGCCGCCGGCGCGATGACGGGCTTCTCCTACCCCGAAGGTCTGATCGCCTGCGTGGAGGCGTGGCAGACCGGCGGGTACGAGCAGGCCAGGCAGGCGTGGCTGCCGTACCTGCCACTGGTCAACTTCGAACAGCAGGCCGGGATCGCGCTCGCCATCCGCAAGGAATGCCTGCGCCGGCGCGGGCTGTTTCAGGACTCCGCCGTACGGCCGCCCGCCCCGGCCATGCCGGACGCCCTGGCCGAGCAACTCCAACGCCACCTGGACGCCGTGGCGCGGACGACGGGGACGCGCTGATGAACCTCGGACTCAAGGGACGCACCGCTCTGGTCTGCGCCTCCACCCAGGGACTGGGCGAGGCCACCGCACGGGCGCTCGCCGCGGAGGGCGCGAGCGTCGTCGTCTGCGGGCGCTCCGGCGACCGCGCGCGGGAGATCGCCGGCGAACTGCCGGGCGCGATCGGGATCGCCGCCGACCTGCTCGCCGCCGACGGCCCCGAACGGCTGGTAGCCGCCGCCACCGAGGCACTCGGCGCGATCGACGTCCTGGTCCTCAACGGGCCGGGCCCGCGGCCCGGAGCCGCGGCCGACGTCACCGCGCAGGACGTCACCGAGGCGGTCGACGCGCTGGTCCGACCGCAGCAGCGGCTGGTCGCCCTCACTCTGCCCGGGATGCGCGAACGCGGCTGGGGCCGCGTGCTCGCCATCGGCTCCAGCGGCGTCGCCGCCCCGTTGCCGCAACTGGCCTCGTCCAACCTCGGACGGGCCGCGCTCGCGGCGTACCTCAAGACACTCGCGGCAGAGGTGGCCGCGGACGGAGTCACCGTCAACCTGCTGCTGCCCGGCAGGATCGGCACCCAGCGGGTGGCCCGCCTGGACGCGGCGGCCGCCGAGCGGACCGGCCGCTCACCAGCCGAGGTCGCGGCCGAGTCCCGCCGCACCATCCCTGCCGGCCGCTACGGACGGCCGGAGGAGTTCGCCGCCGCCGCCGCGTTCCTGTGCGGCGCCCCCGCCTCGTACGTCACCGGTGTCGCCCTGCGTTGCGACGGCGGCCTGATCCGCAGCCTGTGACCGACCCGCCGGCGGTCCGCCCCCGGGCCGGCGACACCCCTACCACCACCGCCGCGTGCGACCTCGCCGGCCGCCCGTGCCAAACCCTGGAACGAGCAACGCCCGCGAGCGCCGCCGGAAACGGAGGACACACCAATTGAATCCTCCCCCAGCTGAAGCAGGGGGATTCCTGGCCCACGTTGGCTGCGGGTCAGCGACC
>NZ_JAYWVC010000324.1:0-6053 GCF_036281785.1 Streptomyces chiangmaiensis
TTTCGGATCGAGCACAAGGGTTCTGAGGTCGTTGCCTTCTGAGTCATGCCCCCAGTGTACTCTGATTTGAGTTGGAGATTCGGAGTCAAATATGTAGAGTGCGGCAGTGCCGGTCCCGGCAGGCTCCGGCGCCTGCACCTGCTCGAAAGGACCCCTCCCCATGACTACGCTCCGCCCCGCGGCGAGCTTCTGGACCGCCGCCCTAGTGGTTGTGCTGGCCCTGTGGGCCAGCGCGGCCCCGTCGGTGGTCTATCCGCTGTACGCCCAGCAGTGGGGGCTCACGCCAACGGTCACCACCACCTTGTTCGGGGTGTATCCACTCACTCTTGTGGTGGTCCTGACCCTGTTCGGCGGGATCTCCGATCACATCGGACGCCGGGCCTCGATCCTGCTCGGTGTCGGCTTCTTCATCCTCGGCGCCCTCATCTTCGCCCTCGCCCCCGACATCGCCTGGCTCTACATCGGCCGCATCCTGCAGGGCGTGGGAATGAGCTTCTCGCTCGGGGCGGCCAGCGCCGCGCTGGCCGAATTCAACCCGACCGGCAACCCCGCCCGCGCCAGCTCGGTGACCGCGATAGGCACCTCGGCCGGACTGGTAGGCGCCACCGTTGTCGGCGGGGCGCTGGTGCAGTACGCGCCGGCACCGCTGCACTTGACCTTCTGGGTACTGTTCACGCTGATTGTCATCGCGTTCGTGCTCGTGTGGTTCATGCCCAAGCACGCCCCCTACGACAGCGACCAGACCACCGCGACCGCTAGAAGTCCGTGGGCGCCGCGCCCGGTCGCCGTGCCGAGAGACAGTCGCCGCATCTTCACCGTCTCCGCCTTCGCCTCCCTCACCCAAATGTGCATGGCCGCGATCATCCTCTCCCTCGGCGCGACCATCGCCAAGGACCTCATCCACACCGACAACGCCCTGGTCCAGGGCCTGATACTGGCGATCTCCTCCACGGTGATCGGCGTCATCGCCTTCGCCTTTCGGCCGGTGCCGCCGCGCTGGTCGGTGGTCATCGCGGGCCTGTCCGGCGCGATCGCGATCCTGCTGTTCATCCCCGCCGCGACGCTGCACTCGATGCCCGTCTACATCGTCTCCCAGATCCTCGGCGGCACGGCAATTGGCTTCGGCGTCTTCGGCGGCATCGGCCTCATCCACCGCTACGCACCCGCCCACCACCGCGGCCGGCTGATCTCCGCCTTCTACCTCGTCGGCTACATCGGCCAGGGCACCGTCTCGATCCTCGCCGGCATCACCGCGACCGCCGTCGGCCTGGAGCAGACGATCTTCATCTTCGCGCCGGTCCTCGCCATCATCGCGGCCGCCACCGTGGTGGTCGCGCTCGCCCTGATCCGTGCTCCCGAGAAGACCACCGAGCCAGTTGCCAGGAGACGCCCAGCACACAAAGTCGGGCGGTGAGCTCGGCTCCGGGCCGAGCCCAGCCCGGAGGAGCTGCGTGCCTTCGCGACCTAGCCGCGGCAGCCGAACCCGCCCCGTGCGCGAGCGCACACCACTGATCGACCCATCAGCCAAAACGAGATCCACACCCGGAAGGACAACAACCATGAACGCGCCGAACGCCGCACCGCGACCGCTGGCCCGCGACACAGTGACCACCGAGGGCGGCCGACTTTCCTACCTACACACCGGGCCGGCCGACGGCCCACTGGTGGTGCTGGTGCACGGCTGGCCGGCCACCGCGATCACCTGGGCGCCGCAGATCGACGCGCTCGCCACGGCCGGTTTCCGCGTGCTCGCCCCGGACACGCGGGGCTACGGCCGGTCGATGGTCCCGACCGAACCCTCGGCCTACGCCCTGCGCCACCTCGTCGACGACCTGCGGACCCTGCTCGAGTCCACCAGCCGGACCTCGGCCACCTGGATCGGCCACGACTGGGGTGCGTCCATCGTCTGGGCGCTGGCCGCCCACCATCCCGAACTGTGCGACGGCGTCGCCGCGCTGGCCGTGCCGTACCGCACCCTCGACCGGGGCCTGGCCGCCATGCTCGACCTGGTCGACCGCGAGACCTACCCCGCGGACATCCTGCCGAACGCGCAGTTCGACTACATGGCGTTCTACGAGACGTCAGCCGAACAGGTCACCGCCCAGTTCGACGCGGACCCGGCCCGGATGGTGTCCGCACTGTACCGGCCCGGTAACCCGGCAGTGCTGTCCGGGCCGTCCCCTCGGGCGTACGTCAGCCGGGACGGCGGCTGGTTCGGTGGCCCGGACGCGATGCCCGACCTGCCCCGCGATCCCGCCATGCTGACCGACGAGATCTACGACGACCTGGTCGAAACCCTGTCGGCCAACGGGTTCTGGGGCCCCAACTGCTACTACCTCAACCACGCCGACAACCGCCGCTACAGCGACGAGTCGGTGCACGGTGGCCGACTGGAGATGCCGGTACTGTTCGTCGAGGCGCGGTATGACTCCGCCGCCGACATCACCCGCTCCCGCATGGCCGAGCCGATGCGCCAGCACTGCACCGACCTGACCGAGGTGAGTCTCGCCGCCGGACACTGGGTGAACCTGGAGAAGGCTGCCGAGGTCAACACCGCGCTGCTGAGCTGGCTCGGCGACCACGTCATCCCCCAGTAGCGGCGGTGAGGTCGGTGACCGGCGTACGCGTCGTCCCGTTCGGCCTCCCGCCCGAGGACTCACGTCGCCATGCTGGCCGCGGATGCCGGGTGGGGGTCGGTGGGCTGCGACGGGGACACCGCCCGCTTCGCCGTGGCCATGTTGCGGCCGGTGGTGGGACACCTCAGAAGCTGTGTTTGAACCTCTTTGCGCTGCTCACGGGGTTATGCAGCGGGACAGGTCTCTGTTTGCCGTTCGGACCGGCGTCCATCGACGCTGATCCGAACGGCGGGTGGCGGGTTCTGGATCGTCTGTCTCAGTTTCTGCTGTGGCTCAGAGTGCGCGGTGCATGATGTGGAGCCCGACGTAGCCCTTCGAGGGATGTCGGAAGCCCTCCGGCAACGTGCCAAGCACCTCGAAACCGATGGACCGATACAGTTTCACCGCATGCACGTTCGTCTCGACGACCGCGTTGAACTGCATCGCCCGGAAGCCGGCCGCGCGCGCCCACTCCACCGTGTACTCACACAGTGCTCGGCCCACGCCCTGCCCAGAGTGCGCCGGGTCGACCATGTAGCTGGCGCTCGCGATGTGCGAGCCGTTGCCCATGTGGTTGTTGTTCATCTTTGCCGTGCCGAGGACCGTTCCGGCGTCGTCGACGGCGACGACCGTGCGGTTCGGGGCTGGCAAGAGCCACCAGTCGCGGCCCTGCTCCTCCCTGAGATCGATCGGATAGGTGAAGGTCTCACCAGCGGCAACGATCTTGTGGAAGAAGGGCCATATGGCGGGCCAGTCCCCGGTGTTGGCTTCCCTGATCAGCATGCGGACAGGATGTCGGCCCGCGCCACGGGACCGCCAATGCTTTTCGTGCCCCGGGGTGGCATCACGTTTTCTCGGGTCACGAGGCCATGGAGCTGGGTGCGATCGGGTTTGCCGTTCGGTTGAGCGTCGATGGACGCCGAATCGAACGGCGGGCGGAGGGATCGTCAGGCGACTGCCGCAGGGGGAGCTGGGACCGCGTCGGTTCGGCGGTTTCGTCGGGTGAGGCGGCGGGTCATGAGGGTGATGAAGGCCCACTGGACGTGGGCTTCGGCGTGGGACATGAGGTGTTCGTAGTCCCTCGCGTTGCGGCGGGCCCGCATCGTCCACGAATTCGACCGTTCAACCACCCAGCGCTTGGGCAACAAGACGAAGCCCTTGGCGTCCTTGGGCCGGGAGACGACCTTGATGGTGATGCCGAGGATTGTCTGTGCCCAGGCGGCGAACTCGTCTCCGCCGTAGCCGTTGTCCGCCCAGACCAGCACGATTTCGGGGTGTTCGGCGTGGAGGCGGGTCAGCAGGATGCGCGCGGCGTCGCGGTCCTGGACGTCGGCCGGCGTGACGAGCAGGTCGACGAGCAGGCCGTCCTGGTCAACCGGGAGATGGCGCTTCCTCCCGTTGATGTGTTTGTTCGCGTCGTAGCCGCGCGTTGCCTTCGACACGGTCTCCGCGCCCTTGACGGACTGGGAGTCCACGATCACCCGGACCGGCCAGGGACACCGCCGTCGCCGAAGCCGCAACCGTCGGCGAAGCTGATCGAGGACGTGCCGCAGGACACCGGCCTTCGCCCATCGGGCGAAGTATCCGAACACCGTGCGCCAGGGGATGCCGAAGTCCGCAGGCAGAGCACGCCATTTCGCCCCGTTGTCGGTGATGTAGCGGATGGCGTCGACCACGCGGCGGCGGGGCCACTTCTCCGGGGCCCCGCCCTTGGGGGTCTGGCAGGCGGGAGTGGGCAGGAGCCGTTCCAGGAGGGCCCATTCGAGGTCGCTGGTGTCGGAGGGGTAGCGGTAGCGGGGCAGCGGCATGACGAGGTGCCGGGCCGCGACCTGAAGAAGGGGCCAACTGCGGGGCGGTCGCGGCCCGTCACCTTTCCAGGGGCTCACTCCAGATTGGCAAGGAGATGCAGAGTGGACTCGATCGCGCCCATCTGCGCCATGACCGTGCGGATGTAGGGGTCGTCGGGCTTCTTCTTCTGGTGCGGCAGGAGGATCCCGGCGATGAAGTTCTCCACCCGGTGGTGGACCGACTCGAAGAACGCCCGCTCGTAGCCGATCCAGACCTCCGGCGCGTCCTCCAGCATCCGGTAGCCCCACGTCTTGTCCCAGGTCACCGGCGGGAGCCCCTTCGCGGCGGCGACCTGGCGCAGGTGCGCGAGCCCGGTGTGGACCTGCGCGCGGGTGCGCTCGGTGGCCGCCATCAGCTGGACGATCGTCAGACCGGCGGGACGGGCCTCCAGCAGGGCGGACAGGACGGCTTCGGCATGGACGTGAGCGGGAACCCCCCGCCGCATCGCTACTCGCCCGAGCCCTTCAGCAGCTTCTGGAGCTGCTCGTCCAGGTCAACCTCGCCGCGGGTGACCGCGTTCTCGATCCAGTCTGCCGATGCCCGCACCCGCGCAAGGCCCCGCAGGATCGTCTCGCGTTCGGCATCGTCGTAGGGCTCGCCGCGCAGGTTCGGCACGATCCTTCCAGCGGTGACGGTGAACTGCGTGCAGGCCGCGACCAGGTCCATGAACTGGGTGTTGTGCTCCATGCAGCGCAGCTGGTCCAGCTGCGGGGCGGCTTCCTCTCGCCCGTACTGGACTTGCTGTCGGAACTGGTCGAACTGCGCCTCATTCACGGCGTGCCTGGCGGTGTCGTCGGCCATGGCCTTCGAGGCGACCGCCGGGCGGCGCAGGAAGTCGGTGGCCACCCGCGCGGCCACCTGGTCGTCGGCGGCCAGGTCGTGGATCGCGTCCACCTTCTCCTGGACGCTCTCGGGGGTGTCGACCTTCCAGCCGACGATCCGTTTCGCGCTGTCGTGCGTCCAGCGCGCAGGACCGCCGCGCGGATTGGCCGGGGGGTTGTTCACCGCCTCGAACCGTTCCTGCTCGTCGGGGATCGAGGCGAGGATCTTGTGGATGGTGTGGGAGACTCCGGTCCGTCGGCGTTCCTTCGGCCAGCGCGAGGCCACCCACCGGTAGTCCCGGACCGTCGAATAGGCCAGGCCGACGTCCTCGGCGAACATCCGGATCGCCTCGCTGACCGTGAACAACTCCTCGTTCCCCGACGGTTTTGCGCCTCCGTAGGAGCGCATCGGCTCGATCTCCAGGCCGGCGTCCCCGAGCTGCCACTGGACACCGCTCATCGTCTCGACCCAGTCCCGCCCCAGCCTGACCAGCTCGTCGTAGCGCTGCCGGGTCACACTGCCGACCATCCCGGTCATCCGGACACCACCCCCACGAGACCCGGGGACAACACCCTCGCGTGCCGTCAACTCGCCCTGGAAGCCCGTCACTTCGCACCATCCGACCGCCTCGCCCGGCAGAGAAAGGCGTACGGCCCCGGCGCCCGAAGCAGCCCCATCAGCACCGAACGCGCAGGCTCACACCCCGCCTGACTGCGCGCGCCGCGTGTGCCATGACCGTTTGCGGCAGGCGGGAGAGCCGGGGTTCCG
>NZ_JAYWVC010000325.1:0-5977 GCF_036281785.1 Streptomyces chiangmaiensis
GCGGGAGTCGGCTATCAGGCGCAGTTGGCGTTGGCCGAGTGCCCGCCCGCGGTCGGCCAGGATGCGGCGGATCTGTTCGCTCAGCTGGAGATGCTCGATTTTCCCGTCGACTACACCGTCGACCTCACCTTGGTGCCGGCGGAGAAAGCGCGCGACCAGGTGCGGCGCAAGAAGAACGAGCTGATCGACCAGGCCGACCAGTACGACGCCCGGCCCACCGGCATGCCCGCGTCCCTGACCGAGGCCGCCCGCGACCTGGGCGAGTTGGATGCCCGCCTGTCCCGCACCAGCGTGGAGGTCGAGGTGCAGTCGGTGACCGTGCTGACGGTGTGGGGGCCGACCGCCGCCGTCTGCGACGCTCGGGCCCGCGCCCTTGCCGCGCTACTCGGCGGCGCCGACTACCGGGCCGTGCGCCCGGCAGGACTGCAGGAGGCCCTGTTCACTCTGGGGCTGCCCGGCACCGTGCGGCCTGGCGTGGTGCGGGAGTTCACCCAACACCAGATCAGTGAGGACTGGGCGCTTTCCGGCGCCTTCACCACCACGGAGGTCGGCGACCCCAACGGGATGTTCCTCGGCATCGACCTGGACAGCGGCACCACCCGCCCCGTCATGATCAACGTGGCAGACGCGCCCAAGGTCGACGCATCCGCGTCCATGGGCATCGTCGGGGATCTCGGCGCGGGCAAGAGCGTCCTGCAGAAACTCATCGCCGAAGCCGTGTGGGCACGTGGTGGCTGCGCGATCTGCATCGACCGTACCCCGGTCCGCGAGTGGGCCACCTTCGCCCGCACCGCCGCCAAGGGCCGCGTCCAGATCATCGACGCCGCCCAGGCCGAGGTGTCCATCGACCCCCTGCGCATGTTCGACGGCCCGGAAGGCCGCCACTACGCCCTGTCCTACCTCACCCTGCAACTCGGCATCGGCCCGATGAGCACAGGCGGCGAGGTCCTCCACCACGCAGTCGAGCAGGCCGCCGCCAGTCCGGAACCGTCCATGCACCGCGTCCTTGAGGTCCTCGAGGAGATCGCCGTCGGCCAGGCGGGCAAGCGGCAGGACGCGGCCGCCACCCTCGCCAATCTCATCCGCGTCGTCTCCACCAACTCCCTCGCCCGCATGGTCTTCGACCCGACGCTGCCATCGGTGCGGCTGGACGCCTCCAGCACCACCGACATGATCGTGATCACCACGACCGGTCTGAAGCTGCCGCCGAAGGCCGCGTTCGACAAGCCGGAGGTCCTGCAGCAGCAGCCGCTGGAGGCGTTGATCGGGCGTGCGGTGCTCTACCTGATCGCCGCGATCGCCCGGCAGACCGCGTTCGAGGACCCCGAGCGGTTCACCGCGGTGGTCCTGGATGAGTTGTACTGGCTCACCAGCTCGGCCGAGGGCACTGCGCTGGTCCACGAGATCCTCCACGACGGCCGCAAGCACGGCGCCGGCCTCCTGGCGGGATCGCACGACGCCGAGGAACTCGGCCCTGACCGTGGCCTGATGGCCTACCGCGCGCTCGCCCGCACCGCCGACCGCGAACGTGCCCGACGCGGCCTGGAGTTCGTCGGGCTCGACCCGAACGACCCTGAGCTCTTGCGGCTGGTGACCACTGGCCTGTCCCCTGTCGGCCAGAAGGGCCGGGAGGGCGAGTTCCTGCTGACCTGTCCGCGGCAGAACACCGGCCGCATCAAGGTCTCCATCCCCCGCATTGCCCGCATCAGCACGTCCATCACCACCACGCCAGGCCGCCGCGCGAGCGCTGCCCCGCCCTCCGCGCCGGAGCCGCTTGTCGGTGAGGCCGTGGAGACCCGTCCAAAGGAAAACGTCAAATGACTACGTCTTCTTGGGACCGCTTCCGGCGCGTCGCCGCCGCCGCGAGCGTCTTCACCGTGATCGCCCTCGTGGCTGCCGCAGTCGTTCTCGCCCTCGGGGTGGGCGTGCCGGAGGGGTGGTGGCCGCACACGGGGCGGGCCTTCGCCGCCGACACCCGCTCCGTAGAGGGTGATCCGTGTGGCCTGATCGTCGGCCCGGCCAAGGCGTACTGCGAGCGCGACGCCACGAGCTCCGCATCGACCGGCCAGCACAACGTGCCCAGTGGCGCGTGGAGGCTGGTGCCTGCCGGTGCAGGTGTGGGCGGTCTCATGGTGTGGCGGCTGCGGTCCGCCACTGGGCAAAGGCGGCACTGACGTGTTCCGTTTCTGTCCAGGCCGCGCGACCCTGCGGTCCGCCGGCTTCGTCGTGCTCCTCACCGGCACCTTTCTCCTGGTCAACACCCAGGTCGTGTACGCGGCCGGCAGCAACAGCGAGACCGGAGACCTGCTGGCCCCGCTGAACATCGACTCGTCCGAGGGCGTGCCGATCGACGGGTACGACCTGAACGCTTCAGGCGGCTCCATCGTCGCTTTCAAGACGCAGGCCCTGGCCTTCGCCCTGTCCGGGCTGTTCACCCTGATCCGGCTGCTGGTCGGCCTGGCCGGGTGGGCAATCGAGGTCGCCTTCCGGTTCCCGCTGCTGAAGATCCTCATCCGCCCGGCGCAGAAGGTCGCCGACGCCTACAACCATGTGGTCGTCGACACGCTCGGGATCAAGGGCCTGTTGCTGGCCTGGGCGTTCGTCTTCGCCGGATTCATGATCGTGCGTGGGCGGGTCGGCCGCGGCCTGGGCGAAATCTTCCTCACTCTGCTCATCGGGGCGATCGCCGCGTCCGCTCTCATCCGCCCCGACACGCTGCTCGGCCCGGACGGACCCTTGGGGCAGTCCCAGCAGGTGGCCGCCGAGGTCGCCCAGCAGAGCGTCAACTCCTACGACTGGGGCGGCAAACTCGCCAGCTACGACCCGTGCGAGGGCATGGCCGGCAACGCCGAGATCAAGTGTGAGCAGTTGCAGGGCGAGGGGCCGGTCTCCGCGGCAGAGGTGGCCCGCCCCCTCCAGGACTCGATCACCAACGCCCTGATCGTCAAGCCCTACATGCTCCTTCAATACGGCCGCATCCTCGACCCCGCCAAGGCTTCTGACCGCAAGGCCTACGCCGTCCATCTGAAGTGGGTCACCGGCGGGTACCTGCCCAGCTCGACCCCGTCGGACAAGGCGAAAGACGCCTGCAGCCTGGTCCACGGGCCGGCCAAGCAGTACTGCGAGCATGACGTCGACGGCAAACCGAGCGGCAGCACAAAGCTCCCGGAGTTCACACCCGGAGGCGAGCTCCTCGACGCCTCCAACGCGATCGTCACCGACGAGGACCAGGCCTTTGCCGCATTCCTCGCCGACCTGAAGAAGGCAGGCCCCGTCGGCCAGTCGTGCGCCGCCTACGCCGAAAAGCCCACCTGTTGGCGGCTCGGCGGCGCCTTCCCGCTGCTGATCGCCGCACTGTTCATCTGCGGCATGCTGCTGTCCAGCGCCATCATCCTGCTCGGCACCCAGGGCATCTGCGCTGGAGCCGCGGCCGTCGGTGGAGTCACCTTCGTCGCGGGCATGCTGCCCGGTCCCGCACGCCAGAGCGTGTGGAAGTGGCTGTCCCTGTGGGGCATCGCGGTCCTGGCCGTGGTCGGGATCTGCGCGTTCATCCCGTTCTTCGGGATCGCCATCGACGCCACCATCACCAACGGGCCCGACCTGATGGTGGAGCGGATCCTGCTCATCGACGTCCTCGCCATCGCCGGCGCGGCCGGGCACCGCCGCCTGCTGACGGGGATCTCGTCCTTCGGGCGGCGCATGGCCACGCGGATGCGCTACACCAAGGTCGGCGGCACCCACCTGCCCGGCGACACCTCCGAGCTCGGGGCCGCCCTCGCCATGAACTCCCCGGCCGGGCTGGGCGGATACGGCGGAGGACTGCGCGCCTTCATCGGCAGAGGCGGCGGCAGATACGGGATGCTGGGCACCCGGCATCGGCTGATGGGCGCCCTCAGCTCGCTGGTCGACAGCGCGGGCATGCCGATGGACACCGGAAGGATCCTCGCCGATGCCACGGCCGAAGCCGGGCGCGGTCTCGCCCCGCTGACCGCGGCCGCCGTGGTGGGCGGGCTGGGTGCCCGGCTCGGTGGGAAGGGCGCGCACTGGCTGCTGATCGGTCGCCGGCCGGACCAGGAGCAGATGGCCAAGTGGCGCAAGCCGACCGCCGACAGCGACTTGGGTATCGGTGGCCCGTCGGACGGCGGGGACGGCGGGGAGGGTGGTTCAGGCGGCATGGGGCCGCGTAGGCCTTCCGGCCCGGGCGATCGGTACCGCAACAAGCAGGGGCAGGTCATCGACCGCACCACCGGCCAGGTGCTGCATGACCAGAACAGCGACCGCCCGTTGCTGTCGACCCGAGCGCACAACCGGCTGGTCCGTTTCCGCGGCTACCGCATCCTCAACCGGGGCGGTAGAGCCGCCTACGGGTCAACAATCGGTCTGCCTGCCAATGTTCGCCACGCGCGGTCAGCGGGCTCGCGCTACTCCCAAGACGCCCGCCAGCAGGTGCGAGTGTGGGGCAATACCCTCCGTGAGGACGGCCGGGCCTGGACAGACACGGGACGCCACGCAGCCCAAGTCCTGCGGAACCGCACCGCTGACACCGACGGCCCCGGGCCGTTCGCCAGTCGCCGCCTGCCGACCACAGCGACTCCGTCCGCTCCCCACCACCCGGCAACACCGGCAGGGCCTTCACCCCGTAACCGGTCTGCGGGCCGCCCCGCCCCCGCCTCCACCTTCGCACGGCCGACCGCGTCGGCGGGCGGTCCTGCACCCGAGCCTCGGCCCGATCTCGGCGGGCCGGTTCTTCCCGGTGGGGGAAGCCCGCGTAGCCAGGCACGGGAGGAAGCGCGGGCCCGGATGCAGGAGCTGATGCGGCGCACCGGGCCCGACGCCCAACGCCGGCGCCGGGAGCAGGCCGACGAGGGCGGTGAAGGCGAGTGAGGCCGCCCAGGCGCCGCGGGAGGCGGTGGGGATGCATGGTGGCGCTGCTGATGTTCGCCGCCGTGTGCTGTGCCGCGCCGGCGGGAAACGCGATCAGCGCCTATGTCGCGCTGGCGACGGGTGCACAGGAGGACGGGGGGATGGCCGAAAGCGGCAGTGCTGCGGACATCCCGCCGCGGATGCTGACCGCCTACAAAAAGGCAGCCCAGCAGGTCGGGAAGCATGTACCCACGTGCCGGGGTATGCGCTGGCCGATCCTCGCCGGGATCGCCAAGGTCGAGTCCAACCACGCGATCGGCAGGAACATCGCGGATAACGGTGACATCCGCCCCAGGATCTACGGGGTACTCCTCAACGGCTCCGGTGCCGGCGACAACACCACCGCCGTCCCGGACACCGACGGCGGCAAGTGGGACGGCACCGCAACCGGGGAGCGCGCCGCCGGCCCGTTCCAGTTCCTCCCCTCCACCTGGCTGTCGATCGGCGAGGACGCCAACGGAGACAGGGCGGCCGACCCGCACAACGCCGACGACGCCGCCCTCGGCGCCGCCATCTACCTGTGCGGCAATGGCCGCGACCTGAGCAAGGGTTCGCAGCTGAAGTCCGCAATCTGGCAGTACAACCACTCGAGCGAGTACGTAGCAGGCGTGCAGGGCTGGATCGACCAGTACACCGCCGCCGCCACGGGCCCGGACCTGAAGAACGTCTCCGGGAAGGCCCGCACCGTGATCGAGGCAGCGCTTTCCCAGCGGGGAGTGCCGTACTCGTGGGGCGGCGGCAACGCGGGCGGCACGTCGTACGGCATCTGCTGTTCGCCCGGCGGTAAGAGCGGTGCAAGCATCAAAGGCTTCGACTGCTCCGGACTGACCCAGTACGCGTACGCGAAAGTCGGCATCAACCTGCCGCGCCTCGCAGCCAGCCAGGCCAGTGTCGGACAGCGGATCCCGGCCAGCCTCGGCCCCGACGCGCTTAAGCCCGGTGACCTCGTCTTCTACGCCACAGCTCCCGGACACGATGCCACGATCTACCACGTCGGGATCTACCTGAGCAGCGGACAAATGATCAACTCCACCCGCCCTGGGACCGTGGTGCG
>NZ_JAYWVC010000326.1:0-5973 GCF_036281785.1 Streptomyces chiangmaiensis
CTACGATCTCATTTCGAGCTTCATCGAGCCAGCAGGGCGGGTATCGAGTCGTGATCAATCTACGGGAATCCCCGGCGCGACGGAGCTTGATTGGCAGCTCGTCCCACTCAGCGACCCTCGCCTGCCAACGCGAAGTCGTCGCCAGCATCCGTGCGGCTGCTGACGCGGCTGGGGTGGCTGGAGTTGGCGCGGGCGACATGACGAGAGTCGATGCCCGATGAGCGGCGAATCAGTCCTCCTCGGCAAACTCAGCGGCATCAGGAAAGACGTTGGTGCTGATGTGTCCCGACAGCCAGCCGATCAGGAACTCCACCGCACCCACAGGATGCGCGTCGTAGTACCAGTCCCGCGGATTCCAGCAGACGACCGTCCACTCGTCCGGCTTCCCGTCAGTGAGCCAGCACACGCGGTCCCCATTGTCGGTTCCTGCCCACGGCAGAAGTCCGCCCGGCTCAGGGTAGAAGGGGTACGTGCAGTCTTCGGGGTTGCTGTCCCGGAAGTCGCGTTCCTGGTCCAGCAGCCGCTTCGCCGGGCCGACCAGCAGGTCTCGCCCGCCAAAGGGCGTAAGTGGCGTCAAGAACTCGGCGAAGTGGTAGGCCCCGTAGGCTCCGACCAGCTGCTTGAAGTCCGAGGGGAGTTCCACACCGAGTGCTGTCTCCACCTCGTTCCAGTCTCCGTTCGCCCACAGTGGTTGCGACGGCGGGGGGATGAGGCGAGTAAGGTCATCGAACGCGGTCATGGGGTTGAGCTTAGAGGTCGTCGTCGTAACTGAAGCTGCCGCCCTCGCCTAGGGCGCGAGTCGTGATCAATCTGCGGGATTCGCCCTCGCGGCGAGGCCTGGACCAGTAGATCTTCTTCCGTGACGTGCATGCAACTGACGGACGAGGCATGGGAGTTCATCGGGCCATACCTGCCGATCGGCGGTGCCCTTCTGGCGCTGTTTCGCGTGGAGACAGCCATCGCGCACATGCGTCTCGGTAGCGTGATCATCGCATGCGCCGTCACCGGCCTCGGCATCTCGATCGTCACACGACGATCTCGTCAGCGCACAGCTCAGGCGAAGCGAGCTGCCAGCGTCTTGGCCTTGGCGACGGCGTCCTCGTGAGCTTGCGCGCGGGAAGCTTCGTACAGGGGGATGAGTTCGGGCTTGGAGGCCCGCTTCGGGACGGAAGTGAGCTCAGGGATGATGAACTCGACTTCGGTGATGCCGAAGTAGCCGGCCAAGAGAGTGGTCAGGTAGGGGACCACGAAATCCCAGCCGTCACGAGGGGTGCCCGGCCGGTAAGAGCCACCGCGGCTGGAGACGACCACGACCGGGGTGCCGGCGGCGGATGGCCGCTCGCCGATCGTGCGCCCCGCGATCATGACCTGATCGATCCAGGCCTTGAGTGTGCTTGGTACCGTGAGGTTGTACATCGGGGCGGCGATCAGGACCACGTCCGCCTGCTCGAGCTCGGAGGCCAGTGTGGCTCGCAAAGGGTCCTCGTCGCCGGCAGTGAACACACCGCCGGTGATGTGCGGGAGCGGCTCGACCGCCAGGTCGCGGTAAATCACCGTGCCGTGAGGGTGCTGGGCCTCCCATTCCTCACGGAACGTGGCCGTCACGTCACGTGATGCGGAAGCCCCGCTGGGCCACATGGAGCTGTCGATGTGCAGTAGCGTCGGCACGTTGTCTCGGCTTTCGTAGCGCAGGTCGGCGTTGCTTCGGTCGGGTTGCTGGTCAGGCGAGGAATGCCTTCATGGACCACGTGCCACCGCAGTCGGCGTGCTCGAGGATGGCGTCGGCGTCGTCGACCGAGGGGTAGATCCATTCGGAGTTGATCTGGCACTTCAGTGACATGCTCTGCTCGCCGGTCTTCTGGACGGTCCGTTCCCAGCCCGTGGTGACGACCTCGCCGGCGGGTCCCAGGTCCAGACATGTGACGTGGGCTTTCGGGACGAAGGGTGCCAGATCCAGCCCGAGAACGTCCGCGGCCACGTTGTGGCCGGCGAACTTGCCCAGGTGCATGGCGTGCTGGCAGCTCTGCATCACCGTGCGCTCCTCGTCGGCGGCTGCCGCTGCGGTGTCACCGGCCCTGCCCGTTGGATTAACTGGATATTACGCATCCAGTTTCTCCCTGTCAAAGCACCACGGAGCCCTTCCGGTCTGCAGCCCTTGCGACACGGCACGAGACTCCATGCGACAGTTCACGTGATCGGCGTGTTCATGATGGCCGGAGACAGGATGTACAACGTCCAGTTGTGCGGGCGAGCAAGGGTGTCGAGTGGGCGATGCATACGATGCTCAACCTGGCATGGCTGGGGGAAGGCGAACCCGTTGTCCGCTGTCATCCAATCGAGGCGTTTGACGGCAAACCCAGCCGTTCCGGCCTCCTTGCCGGCGAACCTAGTCGTAGGAGGGGACGTACTGGGGGTACTGGGTAGCCGTACCGGTCGGGGTGAGTCTTGCTGAGGGGTGCGTCGGGCGCGCCACCCACTCGGGCGGCCCGGCTCGCCTGATCCGTACGCGGAACAGCGCCTTGCCCCGCTTGTGTTCGTGCGGTAGCTGCACCATGTACCGCGCGATCCGCGGGTGCGCGAGCGGGCTCACCGGCCAGATTGCGACCCGGACGAATCCGGGATTGCGTATCCCGGACTCCATCAGGGTCGGTACGGCAGTACCGGGATGGGCGCAAGGTGCTCGTTGACGTCGGTGAGTGCTCGGGCTGCCTTGGCGTCGAGCGACGGTACGGGTTCGGGCATCGGCGGTTCGGCCCGCGTCCTGGAGTGGTAGGCGTTGATCTCGTCTCCGCCGCTGCCCGTGTACATGATCTCGCACCGCCGGGCGACGGCCTGCCCTCCCACGACATCGAACGCCTCGTGGTGGAAGGCTCCCGCCGGATCGTGCGGCTTGCGTAGAGCGCGTATGCCTCCGGGGCGGAAGGGCGGGTGCCGCATGGCGGGGGTCGCCATCGCCAGTCTCCGCTCCTGCACCCGGGGTGCCTTGGGACGACGCCGAGGGCGGGTCGTCTTCCCCCGCGGGACTCACCCAACGTAACTGTCTCGGAACAGTGCCCGTACCCGAGAACCAGCCGGAAGGAATGTTGTGTGCCGGTTCCGGCCGCCTTGGCCGGAGACCTCGTCTTGCGGGAAGGAAATGGGCACCGTAAGGGTTTTAGGAGTAACACGTCATGGCTTACGCTTATTGCGACCAAGGAGGCCGACGATATCCCCGCGCACGACTGAGACGAGCCCGCTGACGGAGCCGCCGGCGGCTGACGTAGTCCTGCAATTCGTCAACACGCACCCCGCGGGACCCCACCGGCTGCCGGAGCGCTTCGGCAGCGCCAAGGACCTGCACGCGTGGCTGCTGGAGCAGGCGATGGGCTCGGAGACGACCCATGTCACGGAGGCCGACGCGGCCAGCGCCCGCGAGCTGCGCGAGGCCTTGATCACCGTGCTGCTGGCTCACTCCGCCGACAGGGACACCACGCCCGAGGTGCTCGCCGAGGCGGAGGGGTATCTGCGCCATGCTGCGTCCCGGTATCCGCTGGTGACGGTCCTTACCGCGTCGGGGGCGTCCCTGGCGCCCGCGCAGACCGACATCCCCGGGCTGTTCGGCACCGTGCTGGCGAACGCCACCGAGCTCGCCCAGGCCGGGGTTTGGGACCGAGTGCGGGCATGCCGGCACCAGCCGTGCCACTTCGGCTTCTTCGACCGGACACGGAACAAGAACTCCGTTTTCTGCGGCCCGAGATGCGGTTCCCGCGAGTCGATGCGCGCGTACCGGCAGCGGAAGAAGGCGCTGGCCGCGAAGCACGGCACGCATTCGAAGTGACCTTGCGGGTGGAGTCGTGTGCCGGTTTCCCACCCGACAGGGCCCCTGACGCCCTCGCCGCTCCCGGGGGCCACACGCCTTCCATCAGCGGCTGACGACCGCACCACACCGGCCTCATTCCTCCGTCGGTCAGCCTCACCCCCTTTATCGAACTGGAGTGCGAAACAGAGGGGGACCGGGAGGAGGGAATGTGAGGTTCCACTCCCTGCGAGAATTTGTTCGTAATGAGCTAAGCGTCTACGGTCATAACCATGCAATCGCGCCGCTCGTACGGTCGCGGTCTCCTCGCACTTGGATCACATACGTCATCCGAGTCGTATCAGCCGGTCGGCGGCACACAGCGCTCGCCCACTTCGGCCACGGAACAAGAAGGAAAAGCCCCCTGATGTATATGAAGCTCGAAGTCACCGTGTTGCCCGTCTCCGACGTCGATCGGGCCAAGGCCTTCTACGAGGCCCTGGGATTCCGTCTGGACGTCGACAAGGCCGCCAGTGAGAACTGGCGCGCGGTGCACCTCACCCCGCCCGGCTCCGAGTGCTCGATCATGTTCGGCACGGGTCTGACCCCTGCCCAGCCGGGCTCGGCCCAGGGCCTGTACCTCGCCGTCTACGACATCGAGGAGGCCCGCGCGGAGCTCCTCGGCCGCGGCATCGAGGTGAGCGAGATCTTCCACGACAACGGCGGCATCATCTACCACTGCCACGAGGGTGGAGACATCACCCACAAGCTGGAGGGCCAGGAGCGGAAGCCGGGTCTGCACCCCGAGCGCGCCTCCTACGGCTCCTTCGCCACCTTCAGCGACCCAGACGGCAACGGCTGGGTGCTCCAGGAGATCCAGCAGCGGCTCCCGGGCCGCTGACACCTCGTAAGACACCTGTGGGTGCCACGGGCCGTCACCGCCTCACGGCGGCCGGCCCGTCCGGCACCCGGGGCGCAGCGGGCTTTCGATCACGGTGCCGGGCCCACACGCCCCGCACCGCACACGTCCCGGCCTCACCCTGACACTCGAGAAACATCAACGAAGGAAACCCCATGAACATGTCTCCCATGGAGCCTCCGGCCCAGGACGGCCCCGGGCGTGAGCCGGTGTCGCACCGAGCCGGGCGCGGGCTGTCGCGACGCCTCTTCGTCGGTGGCGCGGCCGCTTCCGCCGCCGCCGGCATCTCGCTGGCCGCCGGTCTGGCGCCGTCCGCCGCCGCCACCTCCGCCGAGGCCCCCGCCGTCCGCAGGCCGAGAGGCTTCGGCACGGTCGCCACGGCGCCGCGGTTGTCGGCGGACTTCAGGAAGACCTTCTCCAGCCGGTTCATCAACACCGGTGGACTGCGTCAGCACGTGGTCATCGGAGGCGACGGACCGCCGCTGCTGCTGGTGCACGGCTGGCCGGAGAACTGGTACGCGTGGCGCATGGTGATGCCCGCGCTGGCCCGGAACTTCACGGTCATCGCGGTCGACCAGCGCGGTATGGGGCTGACCGAGAAGCCGAAGCAGGGGTACGACACCGCCACCCTCGCCAACGACTTGGTCGCGCTGATGGACGCGCTCGGACACGAGCGGTTCTCCGCGGCCGGCCACGACACCGGCATGATCATCGGTTACGCGCTGGCCGCGGACCACCCGGACCGGGTCGAGTACCTGGCCCTCGCCGAGGTCCCCGGACCCCCGAGCACCGAGGCCTCGCCGAAGCTCTTCGAGAAGGCGGAGCTCAACAACAGGCTGTGGCACATACCCTTCAACCGCGTCGACCACGAGCTGATCGAGAAGCTCGTCCGGGGTCGGGAGGCGGCCTTCTTCAACTACGAGTTCGACATCCAGGGCGGTGAGCGGCTGCCCGAGTACGCGCGGGAGTACTACATCCGGCTCTTCTCGGACCCCGAATCCCTGCGCGGCAGCTTGGGCTTCTACCGCGCGTGGGACGCCCACGTCGCCCAGAACGACGAGCGCGCGAAGACGAAGCTGACGATGCCCGTCCTGGCGATCGGCGGCGAGAAGAGCTGGGGCCCCTGGGTCGAGGGCGGGATGAAGCCCCTCGCCAACGACGTGCGAGGCGTGATCATCCCCGACTCCGGCCACTGGGTCGCGGAGCAGGCACCCGAGCAGGTGCTGGCGGCGCTGACCAAGTTCCTGGCCCCGTACCGCGCCGCGGCCCGCTCGGCCCG
>NZ_JAYWVC010000327.1:0-5972 GCF_036281785.1 Streptomyces chiangmaiensis
ACGGCCGGCCGGGCCGGGTCCGATTTCCGGCCGCCCTTCTCGGCCCACGGGATGCCGGTGTATGACTCCGGCAGCTGGGAGCGGAATTCGGTGGCGGCAGCCGTTGGGGCTCACGAAGATTCCCGATCGCCGTACCGAGGGGAGAGCCGCGCAGCTGAGCGAACGCGCGCTCTACCACTCGGCGTTGGGTGCCTGGTCCGGAGCCGTGGTCGGTGCGCCCGTCGTGCGTGGAAACAGCAGGGGCAGTTCTGTCCCCACGAAACCACCCTGCGAGTGGCCGATGAACGGTATGTCCGGCGCCCACAGTGCTGTTTCGGTCCCTGGGCGATGCCCAGGTCCGCATGACCCTGCCGGGTCGCGAGCACCGCCTGAACCGCGCGTTCCATGCCGGTCTGCGGGCGCGGCAGGAAACTGACCAGCCCGTGGTTGATGGCGCGGACCAGTTGGGAGCGGCTGATCGAGTCGGCCACCAGGACGACCGCCGGTGTGGCACCCGCGGCCTCCTGGGTGAGGCGCTCCATCGAGGCCAATGGTTCGTTCGGCGGCGCCGTGGCGACAACGTCCGCCGCTCCTTCAAGCCCTCGTCCGAGGCCCTCGCCGAGGTCACCAGCCTGCTCGCCCCTGGTGGTGTCCGGCGCTGAGCTCTCGCCGCTTCGCCAGCGGCCCGATAGTGACATCGCGACGTATTCGGAAAGTGGCCGTCGGCAGATCAGCGCCGTGCGGAAGCCTGGGTCGGGCGGGAACGGAGCCGGGCCGCGTCTTGTCCCGGCGGCCGGCCGTAGGCGCTGCGGTACTCGCGGTTGAACTGGGTGGGGCTCACATATCCGACAGCATGGGCGACTTGGGCCGCAGTGCTGTCGCCTGCCGCCAGGCGTCGGCGGGCTTCCTGGAGTCGTAGCTGCTTTTGGTACTTCAGGGGGCTCATGCCGGTAGTGGCCTTGAAGTGGCGGTGCAGGCTGGCGGGGCTCATGCGCGCTTCGCTGGCGATCATGTCGACACTGATCGGCTTCGTGTAGTGCTCGCGGATCCACCTGGCGACGTCCCGGACCCGGCTCGTGGTGGAGTCGACCAGGGACCACTGGCGCAGGATGGGCCCCAGGGAACTGCCCAGGAGCCGGTAGAGGATCTCGCTCTCGTGCCGGGGGGCGAGAAGACGGATGTCCCCGGGGGCGTCGAGGAGTTCGACCCAGCGGGTGACGGCGTCCAGGAGTTCCGGCGTCATAGGGGCTTTGAGGTGGCCCGCCGTCGCCGGTGCGCCGACCGGGGCGGTGCCATCCATCTCGACGATCAGGTCGGCGATCGACGGGCCGTGCAGGTGAAGTACGGCGGAGCGGTAGGGCACGGTCTCCAGGCTGACATCGACGGGCAGGTCGATCGTGGTGAGGAGCATTTCACCCGCGGGGGCGACAAGGCTGAGGTCTCCTGCCGTGGTGCGCTTCGCACCGGCGGCGACGAAGCAGACCATCGGCTCGTAGAGCTGCCCGCTGGGCTCGACGGGCTCGCCGACCGAGATCAGGGAGAGCCGGGGAACCTTCGTGTCCGATGTCGTACCCGGGCAGTGCCGGTCGATGGCCGCAGCCAGCCGGTCCAGCATGACGAACCTCCTTTCTGAGAGGATCAGGCAATTGTATGCGCGAGCTGCCCCATGTTTTCCCTGCAGCTCGTTCCTACGGTTGAGGGCATGGCACAGAACACACCGAACCTCCCGCTCCGCACACTGGGCGGCCAGGGCCTCCAGGCTGGCGCGATCGGCCTGGGCACCATGGGCATGACCGTCGCCTACGGCGCCCCGGACGAGCAGGGCGGCATCGCCACCATCCGCCGCGCCCACGAGCTCGGCGTGACGCTCCTCGACACCGCCGAGATCTATGGCCTGGGCACAGGCAGCAGTGAGCAGCTGCTTGGCCGCGCGGTGAAGGGCTTCCGCGACGAGGTCCTCCTCGCCACCAAGTTCGGCTACGACCTGAGCGATCCGGCCAAGCTCTGGAACGCGCTCGACAGTCGGCCCGAACACATCCGCGAGGTCACCGAGAACAGCCTCCGCCACCTCGGCACCGACTACATCGACGTGCTCTACCAGCACCGTGTCGACCCCGACGTGCCCATCGAGGAGGTGGCAGGCGCGGTCGGCAAGCTGATCGCGGAAGGCAAGGTACGGTACTTCGGGCTGAGTGAAGCCGGGCCCGACACCATCCGCCGGGCCCACGCCGCCTTCCCGGTATCTGTCCTGCAGACCGAGTACTCGGTTTTCGAACGGGCCGTGGAAACGGACGTCCTGCCGGTGGTCCGGGAGCTGGGCATCGGCTTCGTGCCCTATTCACCGCTCGGCCGCGGCTTCCTCACCAGCGCCGTCAAGCCCGCTGCCGACTACCCGGCCGATGACATGCGCCGCCACGACGACCGGTGGCAGCCCGGCAACTACGAGAAGAACGCCGCCGCCGTCCGGGACCTCGCCGCGCTCGCCGACAGCAAGGGCATCGCGGTCACCCAACTGGCCCTCGCCTGGCTGCTCGCCCAGGGTGACCACATCGTCCCCATCCCGGGCACGCGCAGCCCGCACCGCCTGGCGGAGAACGTCGCCTCCGCCCAGGTCACCCTCACCGTCGATGACCTCGCCCGCATCAAGGAGATCCTCCCGCACGGCGCGGCCGGCTCTCGCTACAACGAAGCGATCATGCCGGAGTGGCACTGATTGATGCGGCCTCCGAGGTAGGCGCCGCTCACTCCTGATCCTCTCGGCCCTGGACCCGCAGCGGCGGTAGGCCGCCGGGCATCTCGGGCAGGAGGAACGAGTAGCGGCCGAGCATGTTGACGTGGTGCCGCACGAACGGGGAGAGGGGGGCGACGTCCTGCTCGCGCACGTCGAAGCCGTCGGCGCGCAAGGTGGACACGGCGGCGTCCATGTAGCGGGTGTTGAACAGCACCAGGGCGTTGAGGACCAGGCCGAGCGCGCCGATCTGGTCCTCCATGCCCTCCTGGTAGTGCTGGTAGAGCTGCCGACACGCCCGTGGAAGATCTTCCGGGTGAGGGCATGGCGGCCCTCCTGCAGGTTGGCCTGGGCTTTGATCTGCCGCCGGTAGGAGGGCTCGTCGGCCAGGCGCAGGAGACAACACGCACCTCGTCACTGGGTCGGCGTGCACCACAGCCACGAGCCCGCCTCCTGATCATGCTGCTCGGCAGGCCGTAGCGGGAGCCGGTACGTGGGTCAGGCCAGTTGCTCATGGCTGAACCGATCAACGATCGACGCCGGCGCGGATGAAGGTGCCGCGCTGACCGGCCGACTGTTCCACGTCCTCGTCACAGCGGAAGGGCCAGGCGGCTTTCCCAATGCCGACCTACGCTCCCGAACTCAACGCCACTGAGGTCACCTGCTCCGGGGTGAAGCGCGGCATCGTCAACCTTGCCGCTGCCGACTTCCGGGGGGAGGTCACCTGCACCGTCAGGGCAGCGCGGAAGCAGCGGTCTCCTCGCGGTGGCGGCGGTGCCTGGCAGCCTTGGCGCTGTTGCCGCAGCGCTGCATCGAGCACCACCTCCGGGGTCTTCCCTGTGCGGCGTCGAGGTAGATCATCCGGCAGAGTTCGGCATCGCATGTGCGCACGTGCTGCCGTCGCGCAGGATCCGACAGCAGCGTGATGAGGTCCCGTGCGATCAACGAGAGCAGGGCCGGAGCCGAGAGGCCGGCATCACCCGCCGTGGCGGGGAGGCCGTCGCCACCCACCTCGAGGCGAGGGGCCGGCGGATTGACTCGGGCCAGCCGGTTGAGGAGCCGCACCGATTCCCTTCGGGGGGCTTGACCTCGGAGATATCCGGCCGCGACGTCGTACGCACAGGCCCGCAGTTCATGAAGGGCGGTGAGCAGCCTCCCCATGTCCTCTTCCGGGTGCACGGTCAGCCCCACCCCCTCGCACCAGGACCTGAGCCGCTCGATGTCGCCCATGCGTTCGATCGGTGTGCTCGGGCGCCGCCCGACCGTGGCGATGAGGTTCAGCGAGAGGGAGCCGGCGTCGAAGCGCAGTTCACGCAACCGTGTCGTGATCCGGGTGCGGCGGCCGTCCTGTGCTGCTTCGGTCATGCAGTTATAGTAACTCTGTAGGGGGTTACTAAGGGGCGAGAAATGAACCGTGGATGCGCGTCGCCCTGGCGATGTTCGTCGTGGGTTGGGAGAGCCAACGCGTTCTCCCCGCTCCTCCTGGTCCACCGGCGCGGGGGAGCGGTCTCGGAGTCCGTGGTGACCATGGCGTTCGCGGCCCACGTGATCGGCCTCGTCCCTGCGCCGCCGCTCGCCGTCCCGATCGCACGTCGATACGGACGCCCCGGAACGATGCGGGCGGTCCTCGGCCGCTCCGCCACCGCATCGCTGATCCCGCTGGCCGGGGGCGACCGCATCTGGGCCCTGGCGCTCGGACGACTGCGCGCAGGCATCGCCTGCCCGGGGTTTGCTGCCCGCTACCTCGTGACCCCGGTGAGGCACTGGGTGCCACCGGCGGTGTTCCTGCTCTGCGTCGCCGTCGTCGTCGCCGCGCTGATCCCGGCGACGGCCCCGGTACGCGATGCGGAATCCGGCGAGTGGCCCCCGGCGAAGCGCGGCCGGAGCGCTCCGCACGGAGCGAACGGTCCTGCCGGGACCGATACGGCCCGGCGTGAATCACACCCATGTCCCGCACAGGAAAGGAACACGTCATGCGCATAGCCGTCGTAGGGGCGGGCGGTGTCGGGGGCTACTTCGGCGCCCGCCTCGCCGCGGGAGGCCACGAGGTCACGTTCGTCGCCCGGGGCCGGCACCTGGAGGCGATACGGGATCGCGGACTCCTGGTACGCAGCCCGCTGGGCGACCTCAAGGTTCCCGCGACCTCGGTCGTGGCGACCATTGCCGAACTGGGCCCCGCCGATGTGGTACTCGTCGCCGTGAAACTGTGGGACACCGAGGATGTCGCTGCCCAGCTGCGTGACGTGGTGAACGAGGGGACCCGCGTCATCTCGCTGCAGAACGGTGTCCGCAAGGACGCCGTTCTGCGCCGGTACCTGCCCGCGCAGAATGTGTGGGGCGGCGTCTGCTACATCTCCGCCGTCATCGAGGAACCGGGGGTCGTCGCCCACCGTGGCGCGATGCAGAAGGTGGTCTTCGGCCCCTACGATGACGCGGACACCCAGCGTGCCGGAGGCTTCCTCGAGGCATGCGTCTCCTCCGGCATCGAGGCGGAACTCAGCTCGGACATCGAACGGGTCATCTGGGAGAAGTTCGTCTTCCTGGTGGGACTCTCGGCGACGACCAGTGCCGTGCGTCAGCCCGTCGGGGTGATCCGCTCCGACGCCCGTGCCCGGGAACTACTGCACGACGTGATGGCGGAGGCTGTGAACGTCGGCCGCGCCGCCGGGGTGAGGCTCGACCCGGATTTCGCCGACGAGCGGCTGGCCTTCTACGACACCCTGCCGCCCGCGATGACGTCCTCGATGCATCATGACCTGATGCAGGGCAACCGGCTGGAACTGCCCTGGCTGAGCGGCAGTGTCGTCGACCTCGGCCGCGAGCTCGGAATCCCCACACCCCGCAACCAGACGATCGCCGACGTCCTCGCCCCCTACGAGCTGGGCCGGCCCGATCCGGACCGCTGAACCGCACCGCGGGGTGCAGTGATCGCGCGCCAGCGGGCCTGGGCGGACACTGCCGGCTTGAACGCCATTGCGAGTGCGGCTGCCGGGCTGCCCGCGCCGCGGTGACCTTGGTCCGGAGCTTGACCGTGGAGAAGGTCGGCTCGATCGGATTCGTGGTGCGCAGGCGGATCCAGTGCTCGGCGGGCAACGCGTAGAACGCGACAGCTCGTCGACGTCGTCGGTGACCTTCTTCACGGCCTGGCCTTGGGCCGGTTCGTCCCCTCACACGCCCTCTCAAATGCCTTGATCGCTCTTTCGGCGTGGTTTTCCGCGGCCGTGCCCCAAACCGAGGGCTGATGCCGATCGGTGTGTTGCTCAGG
>NZ_JAYWVC010000328.1:0-5895 GCF_036281785.1 Streptomyces chiangmaiensis
CTACGTCGCGCAGGGAGGCGACTGGGGAGCGGTCGTCTCTGAGCTCATGGCCGTGCAGGCGTCAGCGGGACTGGTCGGCATCCACACCAATCTCCCCGGCGTGGTTCCGTCGGACGTCTTCAAGGCGATCCAGACCGGCAGCCCACTGCCCTCGGGTCTCTCCGGCGATGAAATGCGTGCGGTCCAGCAGCTGGCGAACACGTACAAGCAGAACGGCTACCTCAACATCATGGGGAGGCGCCCGCAGACGCTGACCGGACTAGTGGATTCGCCCGTTGGTCTGGCGTCTTTCATGCTCGATCATGACGCGCGCAGCCTGCAATTGATCTCACGTGCATTTTCCGGACACCCGGGCGGACTCACAAGGGACGATGTCCTGGACAACGTCACACTCACGGGGCTGACGGACACGGCGGTTTCTGCTGCTCTTCTCTACTGGGAGAACAAGGTCTCGCCCTTCACGGTCAAGGGAATCTCCCTCCCCGTGGCCGTGAGCGTATTTCCCGACGAGCTCTATCAGGCCCCGCGCAGCTGGGCAGAGCAGGCCTACCCCCACCTCATCCACTACCGCAAGCTGGACAAGGGCGGGCACTTCGCGGCCTGGGAACAGCCGCACCTCTTCGCCGAAGAACTCCGCGCGGGCTTCCGGTCCCTTCGTCAGTCAGCCGCGTTCGAGCGTCGGTAGCGGCCTTCGCTCGCTCATCCGCCCCACGACGGAGCGATCCCCGCCCCTGCCAGGAAGGCAGCCGGCATGTTCAGCAGACTGGGACCCGGCATCGCGCGTGCACGACAGGCGCGTCGATGCCGAGACCGGAGAGCGCAAGCGGTTCTCCTCGGCGATCTTGCCGCCCTGGTGCCGCAAGTCCTCGAAGATCGGCGAGGTGCTGCCGTTGCTCTACCTGCACGGACTGTCGTCCGGGAACTTCGTGCCGGCGCTGGAGCAGTTCCTCGGCTCCGGGCAGGAGGGACGCCCGGTCCGAGGTCGGTGGTGTGAATCCGTCGACGGCAGGTCACACCGCAGCGCGGCCCGCGCGGCGCAGATCCTCGATCCCTTGATCGAGGGCGGCCCGCAGGTGGGTGGACCGACCCGTCGACAGCAGGATCGACACACCCCCTTGGATTGCGGCCAGCAGCGCCGCGGCCCTCACATCGGCATCGACGTCGGCGGGAAGCAGCCCGGCCGCCTGCAGCTCTCGGATGCCCGCCGCCAGGCTCTCCTGCCAACGGTGCAGCAGCTCGATGACGATCGCCCGTGTCCCGGGAGTCGAACGCCCGATCTGCAGGAACAGCGACCCGAGCGGACACTGGTCTCCTTGCGCTTCGTACCGCTTGATCACCACGTCCCGCCACTGCTCCCAGGCCTCCCAGGAGTCGAGGCAGCCCAGATAGGGCTGCTGGTCCTCCAGGACCTGATCCGCCTCGAACTGGGCCACCGCGACGAGCAGTTCGTCCTTCCCGGCCGGGAAGTAGTGGAACAGCTGGCCCTTGCTGGTACTGGTGTGCGCCAAGATGTCGTCCAGCGTCGCCGAGGCAGCGCCTTTCTCCCGCAGCACCGCCGCAGCCCCCTCGACGATCCGTGTCCGGGTCGCCCTGCCCTTGGCTGTCAGCTCTCCACGCATGACTCACCTCCGAAAATGGACTGCACAGTCCACCATAGTGCGGTGACCGTACGGTGACCGATGTCCGGCGGATCATTCGCTCCCTGAACGTGTAGGCCCGCCCCGGATGTCTCCGCCGGCACGTGATGTTCCGCGACGGCATGGGTCACCGATCTCAGGCCATCCGCCCCGGCCCGGTCACCCGCGGGCGCCGGCCTCCGGCGGCTCTTCGCCCACCAGGAAGTCGTACTCGTCGACCGCGTCAAGAGCGGACGGAAGGCAGCCGATCGCCTCGCCGGGCGGGACTGATCTCGCGTACCCCCCCGCCCGAGGAAGTCCGGCCTCCGTGTTTCGAGGCGCTCGACCGAGCGTTGGCAGAGCACGGGATTCGCAATCGCACCACTCTCACCGACACCGGTTACGCCGGAATATCCGAAACGATTTCGAACGGACGGCCTTCTGCATTTCTATTCTTGAGTCGGAAGGCACGATGCGGGGATATCGGCTGGAGAACGTCACGGTGCGGCCGTTCACGGACGTCCACCCCCCGCTTGCACACAGCTCTGGTATGGCGCCGTGCCGACGGCGACCTCAAGGAGCTTGTCGGCGCCGCGTGCGACGTTTTCGGCGCGCCCGTCCGCCGTTGATCCGATCCCCGAAAAACAATATCGGAGAAATACCGATAACCCGTGTGACCGCTCCGGTCACGCCGCCGTACCTATTTCGATAATTCCATCTGCCATCGCTCTTCATTAGCGTTGCGTGTCAGGACGACGAAACAGGGCGCGAAAGGACGAGGCGATGGCGGAGTCATTCAGTACCGGACCGCTCGACGGTGTACGGGTGATCGACCTGTCCACCGTGGTGATGGGACCGTACGCGGCCCAGATCCTGGGTGACCTCGGCGCCGACGTGATCAAGATCGAGTCTCCCTCCGACACCGTTCGGGTGGGCCGGTATCACGTCACGCCCGGCATGACCGCACTGAGCCTGAACGTCAACCGCAACAAGCGCAGCGTCGCCCTCAACCTCAAGGACCCACCGCAGTACGAGCAGGCCCTGAAACTGATCGACACGGCGGACGTGCTGATCACCAACATGCGACCGGCCGCGCTCCATCGGCTGGGCCTGACCTACGCGGACGTCGCCGCGCGCAACCCAGGCCTGGTCTACGCCCACGGCCTCGGCTTCCGCAGCGACTCGGACCGCGCCGGGAACGCCGCCTACGACGAGACCGTGCAGGCCGCCTCCGGGCTGGTCGACATCACCCGCCGAGCGCTGGGCACACCGGTCTACCTGCCGACGATCATCGCGGACAAGGTCTCCGCACTGACCATCGTCTACAGCGTGCTCGCCGCCCTGGTGCACCGCGGCTGCACCGGACAGGGCCAGCACATCGAGATCCCGATGACCGACACACTGCTCGCGTTCAACCTGGTCGAGCATCTGGCCGGGCACGAGTTCGAGCCGGCGGTGGGTCCCACGGGCCATCCCAGGTCGATGTCGAAGGAGCACCGAGCTCGGCGCACCAAGGACGGCCTCGCCGGGGTCATCCCCTACACCCCGCAGAACTTCCGCGATGTGTTCGTCGCCGCCGGGCGACCGGACCTGGCTGCGGACCTCCGGGTCAACGGGCAGGTCATCGACATGGTCGACCTCGACGCCCTGGCCGGGCTGGTCGACGAGTGCACGCCGGCGCTGACCACGGCGGAGTGGGCGGAGGTGTGCGCCAAGCACAGCATCCCGATGGCTCCCGTGCTGGAGCTGGAGCACGCCCACGAGGACCCCTACATCCGCGAGGGCCATCTGCTCGAGACGGTCGTCCACCCGACCGAGGGACCGATCCGCACCATCGGGATCCCGGTGCGGTTCTCCGCCACGCCCGGTTCGATCCGCCGTCCGGCCCCGATACCGGGCCAGGACACCGCCGACGTCCTGGCCGAGCTGTCCGACCACTGAACCCCTGTCCCCACCACCCCTTTGGGAGAAGCAAGCATGAGCACCACCGACGTGCGCACCCGCCGGGCGGGCACAACCCTGGTGATCACGATCGATCGCCCACAAGCACGCAACTCCGTCAACGCCTCGGTCGCCGCACTCCTGGCCCAGGCACTGGACGAACTGGAGACCGACCCCGGGCTCCGGGCCGGCGTGCTGACCGGCGCCGGCGGCACCTTCAGCGCCGGTATGGACCTCAAGGCCGCTCTGCGCGGCGAGTCCCCCAACGTCCCCGGACGTGGGTTCGGCGGCGTGACCGAGGCCGAGCGGACCAAGCCGCTGATCGCCGCCGTGGAGGGTTGGGCCGTGGGAGGCGGTTTCGAACTCGCCCTGGCCTGTGACCTGATCGTCGCCGCGGAGGACGCACACTTCGGTCTGCCGGAGGTCAAGCGGGGACTGATCGCCGCCGGCGGCGGAGTGATCCGCCTGCCCAAGCGCATCCCGTACCACTTCGCGATGGAGTTCCTGCTGACCGGTGAGCCGGTGAGCGGCCGCCGCGCCGGCGAGCTGGGCCTGGCCAACCGGGTCGTCCCCGCCGGTCAGGCCGAGAGCGAGGCCCTCAAGCTCGCCGAGCAGCTCGCGGCGAACGCGCCGCTCGCGCTGGCCGCGGTGAAGACGCTCACCCGGGCCGCGGAAGGTGTGCCCGAGGCCGACGCCTTCGCCACGCAGCGCACCTTGATGGACAAGCTGATGGCCACGGACGACGTCCGGGAGGGCATGACCGCCTTCGCCGAGCGCCGGGCCCCGCAGTGGACGGGGCGGTGACCATGAGGATCGAAGACGTCCGCCGGAACCTGACCACGCCGCTGACCGGCCCGGCCTATGCGGGAACCCATCGCTTCACCGACCGTGAGTACCTCAACATCGTCTACCGCACGGACCGCGACGCATTGCGTGCAGTCGTCCCCGAGCCCCTGGAGATCGGCGAACCGCTGGTCCGCTTCGAGATCATGAAGATGGGCGACGTCACCGGGTTCGGCCCCTACACCGAGGGCGGCCAGGCGATCCAGGTCAGCCACGAGGGCGAGCAGGGCGAGTACCTGCACGCCATGTACCTCGACAACTTCCCCGCCACCGCCGCGGGACGTGAGACCAGCGCCTACCCCAAGGTCATCGGAGCTCCCCGGCTCTACGTCGACGGCGCGGCGCTCGTCGGCACCCTCGACTTCGGGAGCATCCGCGTGGCCACGGCGACCATGGGCTACCAGCACCAGCCGCTCGACCTGGCCGTGGCCAAGGACGAGATCACCGTGCCCACGTTCATGCTCAAGTCCGTCCCAGGCTACCGCGGCGACCTGCGCATCCAGGAGCTGGTACGGACCCAGATCACCGACGTGGTGGTCAAGTCCGCCTACACCAGCCCAGCGCGACTGCAGCTGTTCGCCCATGTCCTCGCCCCGCTGGCGGACCTGCCCGTCCTGGAGATCGTCTCCGCCAGCCACATCCTCACCGACCTCACGCTCGCCCCCGTCGAGCCGGTCTTCGACTACCTCAAGGAGAAGACGCTGTGACACGCACGTTCCGGACCGCCGCCGTCATCGGCGCGGGCACCATCGGACTGTCCTGGACGGCACTGTTCGCCGCGCACGGCCTGACCGTCCGCGTCAGCGATCCCCGCCCCGACCTCGAGGAAGCACTCGCCAAGGCACTCGCCGCCAACGCCCCCGATCTGGCCGCCCAGGGCCTGGACACCGACGGCATCGCCGACCGCGTCCACGTCGCGGCCGACATCACCGAAGCCGTCCGCGACGCCGACATCGTCCAGGAGAACGGACCCGAACGCGTCGAATTCAAGAAGCAGCTGTTCGCGCAACTCGTCCGCGAGACCCCCGCACACGCACTGCTGCTGAGCTCGTCCTCGGCGATCCCGTCGACAGCCTTCACCACGGACATCGAAGACGCCGGCCGCATCCTCATCGGACATCCCTTCAACCCGCCGCACCTGCTGCCGCTCGTCGAGATCGTGCCCGGCGAACGCACCACCGACGAATCCGTGCAGAAGGCCGTCGACTTCTACACCAGCGTCGGCCGCGCCCCCGTGGTCGAACGCCGCGAGATCCCCGGCTTCGTCGGCAACCGGCTCCAGAACGCACTCAACCGCCAAGCCGTCTACCTCGTCCAGCAGGGCGTCATCACCCCCGAAGACCTGGACACCGTCGTCACCCACTCACTCGGCATCCGCTATGCCACCGTCGGCCCCTTCCTCAGCGGACACCTCGGCGGCGGCCCCGGCGGCTACCGCCACATCACCGATCACATCGGCCGGTCCATGGCACAGATGGAACTCGGCGAACCCTCA
>NZ_JAYWVC010000329.1:0-5878 GCF_036281785.1 Streptomyces chiangmaiensis
ATGCCTCCCGACGAACTGCTGGCCCACCTCGATGACACGTTCCAGCGACTGGCCGAGCAAGACGCCGACGCCGCGGACCAGACCCCCACGGTGGTAGGCGCCACCTGTCTGTACGCCGTCTACGACCCGATCACCGCCGGTGCACCATGGCACGGGCCGGGCACCCCCCGCCCGCGATCATCGGCCCACAGGGCCGGGTCGCCTTCCCCGACCTGCCCGCCGGAAGCCCACTCGGCATCGGGCTGGGCGTCTGCCCGAGGGAAGTCTCCTCGCCCTGTACACCGACGGCCTGATCGAAACCCGCGACGACGACATCGACGTGGGAATGCGTTGCCTGGGCACCGCCCTGGCACAACCGAGTCACTCGCTGGAAGAGCTGTGCACCCGAGCGACGGAGACCTTCCCGGGCCAGGCACCATCCGACGACATCACCCTGCTCCTGGCGCGGACGCGCTCACTCAGCCCCACCCAGGTCGCCTCCTGGACGCTGCCGAACGACCGAGCCGCTGTCCGCAGCGCCCGGCACATGGCAACCCGCCAGCTGACCGAATGGGGCCTGGAAGGTGTCCAGGACCCCACACAACTGATCGTCAGTGAACTGGTCACCAACGCCGTCCGCCACAGCACAGGCCCGATCGGACTGCGTCTGATCCACCATCAGGTCCTGACCTTCGGGCCTCCGGCACGCCACCCGCGCGCAAGGAGTAACCGGGCCATCCCTCTCCGCCGCGAGCATCAGCCATGCTCCACTGCGGGGACACCCCGACCGCCCAAGCGGGGCCGTCTGTGGGCCGTCCCAGGGAGACCAAGAACGACCAACGACGACAGAGAACAACGGCGTCCTTGCTGGTCAGGAAAACAGTGGCGGCAATCCGCCGAGGTGGCCGAGCCAGGACATCACTTCTTCGACGTGTGAGCCGGCCGCTCCCGTAGCACTCTCACGGAGCCCCGTCACCGCCTTCGGGCGGCGACGGGGCTCCGTCGCGTCGTGCGCCCCCGCGGGCCCGGACCCGGGGCCGCCGTCCCCCGTTCGCTCGCACTCTTTGCCTGCCGTGGGGTCGTTCGGAACCGGTTCATGGGTGGGGATGGGCGCACAATGGGGGTGGGACGGGTGCCTCACTGCTGGGTACTGCGAGGTGATGCAGGATGCAGAGCCGGTTCCGGAGCGATCGGCGGCTGACCGTGCGGATGACGGTCACGATGTTTCTGCTCGGATTGCTGTACGTGGCCTTCATCGCCGCGTTGATCGCGTTGCTGAAGTCCTGGGTGCTGGTCGTCGTGATCGCCGCCCTGGTGCTCGGCGCGCAGTACTGGTTCTCGGACCGGATCGCGCTGTACGCCATGCACGGGCGGATCGTGGAGCGTGAGGAGTATCCGCAGCTGCACGGAGTGGTCGACCGGCTGTGCACGGTGGCCGACATGCCCAAGCCGCTCGTCGCGGTCTCCGGCATGGACATGCCCAACGCATTCGCGACCGGCCGCAACCCCGACCACGCCGTGCTGTGCGTGACCAGCGGGCTGCTGCAGCGGCTGGAGCCCGACGAGCTGGAAGGCGTGCTCGCGCACGAGCTGTCGCACGTGGCGCACAAGGACGTCGCCGTGATCACGGTGGCGTCGTTCCTCGGGGTGATCGCCGGGCTGGTCGTCCGGTTCGCGTTCTACTCGGAGCTTTTCGGGCGCGGGCGCAAGGACCAGAACACCATCGTCGTCTTCGGCGCCGTGATGGGGATCTCGGCGCTCGTCTACGCGATCAGTTTCCTGCTGATCCGGGCCCTGTCCCGGTACCGGGAGCTGGCTGCCGACCGCGCCGCCGCCCACCTCACCGGGCGCCCCTCGGCGCTGGCGTCCGCACTGACCAAGGTCAGCGGGGACATCGCCCGTATCCCGACGAGGGACCTGCGGACTGCGCAGGCCTTCAACGCCTTCTACTTCACCCCCGCGTTCGGCGCCGAGCCGGGCATCTCCCGGCTCTTCTCCACCCACCCGACCCTGGAGCAGCGGCTCGAACAGCTCGGCCGTATCTCCGCGGAGCTGGGCGAGGCGGCGACGCCGGGAAGGGCGGGCTGAGCCCCCATGGGATTCCTGGACATCCTGCTCGGTCGTACGAAACCGGTGGCGCCCGATCTCGACCAGCTCTTCGCGCTGCCGTCGGCGGCGGTCACGCTCGAGGCCGCCGCCGGGTTCACCCCGACCGGGACCGGAGCGGTCTGCTTCGCGACGGTCGAGGGCAGTGCCTTCTCCCAGACCAATCGCGAGGTCCAGGCGCTGCTGGACGCGGACACCGACCGCAGCGGCCCGCCCGTCGAGCTGCAGCAGGACGACTACGGCTACTCATGGCTGGTGTCGCGCCGCACACCCGACCAGCTGCCCTCCCTGGTCAACGATCTGCACGCGGTGAACAGCGCGATGGAGGTCAACGGTTTCGGGCCGCAACTGCTGTGCTCCATGGCCGGCTTCCACGACGCGCGCGGACGGCGACTCGGCCTGGTCTATCTCTACAAACGCGGCACCTTCTATCCGTTCGCGCCGCTCACCGGGCCGGGCCAACGGCGCGACAACGCGCTGGAACTCCAGGTCAAAGCCGCACTCGCCGACGATCTCCGGATCGAGCAGGACCTCGGCCGCTGGTTCCCCGTCTGGGGCGCGCCCGGCCTGTGAGCGGGCGGCCCCGGGGCGTCACTTGCTCTTGTTCCGCTCCTGACGACGCGTCTGGAGGGGGCGCTCGCGACGGTAGCGGCGCTCCCACTTGGCCTGCTGGTCGCGGCGCTCGCGGTACTGCTGGTAGGTGGCCGCCGATGCCGGGGGGCCACCCGAGCCCGGCGAGGACGAGCCCCGTCCGTACTGCGCGTACACGAAGAGCAGGACGACGGCGGCCAGCCACCAGGCGTGGTTGTTGAACCCTAGGAGGAAGAGGACGACGGTTCCGGCAATGAGGATGGTGCCCATGACGGGCCTCCGTGGGCGTGGGTGAGTGGTTGCGCCAGAGGGGGGATACGACGGGGTGCTGGGGATGGGCGGCCGCCGTCGGTGCGTAGAGAGTAGCCCTGAGTCCACCGGGTGGTGCCGGTCCGGTGGAAAGCGGTGGTGGGCGGCTCCGGTACGCATGTCCAGCGTAGGGAAGCGGTCACTCGGTGTGCATCTCCTTTTCTCGCGCCCCGAGTTCCGCGGATCGAGGAGGATGAGGACCCGGGCCGTGCGTCAATGGGCGCATGATCGAGTTCTCCCCCTTCACGCACGGACATGACGGTGAACGACTCAGCGGAGTCCACGGCGACGACGGCGGCGGCCCGGATGCCCCCACCGCCGTGCTGCTGCACGGAGCCGGCAACGGCAGTACGCGGCGGCTGCTTCCGCTGCTGGAGGAGTTCGTCGCACGCGGCTGCCGCGGTCTCGCATTCGACTTCTCCGGGCACGGCGACAGCACGGGCCGGCTGGCCGAGTCGAGCCTGAAACGCCGTTTCGAGCAGGCTGTCGCCGTGATCGAGGCGCGGACACCCGCGAACGGCCCGCTGGTTCTGGTCGGTTTCAGCATGAGCGGTCAGACGGTCGCGGACCTTGCGCGGCACTACCGAAGGCGGGTGGCGGCGATGGGCCTGTGCGCGCCCGCCCTCTACGCGGCGGAGGCGTGGCCGCTCCCGTTCGGTGACGGAGCGGGCCGCTTCACCGAGATCCTTCGCACGCCGGGCAGCTGGCGCGCCGCCCCGGCGCTCGAGGTGCTGCGGACATACCCGGGCCGGGCGGTGCTCGCGGTGCCCGGCTCCGACTCCGTGATCCCGGCGGAGGTGACGGAGGCGGTGGCGGCGGCGCTCGCCGCGAACGCCGCCTTCAACCGGTTCGACCTGCCCGGCGCGGAACACCGGCTGGGCCTGTGGTTCCGTGACCACGCCGAGGACCGTCGGCGGTTCGTGGACGCCGTACTGGCCGACATGGTCTAGACCACGGGCCGGGGGCGCGCGGGGCCCGGGCCGCGGCGCGGGGGGCGCCGGGGGCCGGACCGTGGGGCGCGCGGGCCCGGCGGCCGCTGTCCTGGTCTGCGGGGGCCGGTCACCGGATCAGTACCGCATGGCGCGGGCGACGGAGGTGGTGACGTCGCCGGACAGCTCACGGTTGCTGAGCGCGGTGGCGTTCTTCGAACCGTGCCCGGCGACGTCGGAGACCGTGGCGACGACCGTGTCGAGCACCTTGCCGTGGGAATCCTTGAAGTTGACCTGCACGGCGTACGTACGGGACTCGGACGTCGGGTTGGTGACGGTGACCGGCACCTCTTTCCGCCCACCGGACGCGGAGGTGGTCGTGCCCAGCTTGACGTCGGCCCTGGCATGCGCGCCGCCCTTGATCTGATCCAGCGTGCGACTCGCCTCGGCGCTCGCGGACGCCAGGGCGGCCCCGGCCTCCGAGGCGACGGACGAGGCGGCGGAGGCGGCCTGAGACGCGGTGCCCGAGGCGCCGTCGTCGGAGCAGCCACCCAGCACGGCGGTCGCCACGACGGCGACCGCCGTGCCCCGCACCATGTCCCGCATTCCGCGTCGTGCCATCGCCTCTCCCGCCTTTCTGTGGTGGGTTCAGTCAAGGCCGAACGGGGGCACGTCCGCACGCGGGGTACCGCGCTTCGGGTGACGGGCCCCGCGACGGGCCGGCTTCGGCAAAGATGGGCACCGTTCGTACGGGGTCGACGGGGAGGCGGCATGAGCGGGCGGCAGAGGCACATCGGGGCGGAGGAACGGCGGGCCAGGCTCGCACTGCGGCAGCGGCTGGCCCCTCCGGCGCGGGCCCTGACACCCGAGGAGGTCGCCGGGTCGCTGGTCGCGCTGCACGGTACGGACCCGGCCACGGTCTACCTGGCGGTGGGAGCGCGGCTCGCGGGCGCGGGAAGGACCGTGGCGGAGGTCGAGCGGGCGCTGTACGAGGACCGGACGCTGGTGCGGATGCACGGCATGCGCCACACCGTGTTCGTGTTCCCGACCGGGCTGGCGGCCGTGGTGCACGCTTCGACGGGACGCACGATCGCGGTGAAGGCGCGGGCCGCGCTGGTCAAGGACATGGTGACCGGGAGCGAGGGCCGCCTGACGGCGGAGTGGCTCGCGGAGGTCGAGGCGTCGACGCTGGCCGCGCTGGCCCGGCGCGGGCAGGCCACGGTCGGCGAACTCACGGGGGACGAACCGCGGTTGAAGGAGCGCTTCACCTACGGCGCGGGCAGAAGCTACGAGGCCCCGCACACCGTGTCGTCCCGTCTGATGCGGGTGCTCGGCGTCGAAGGACGGGTGGTGCGCGGGCGCCCGCTGGGTGCGTGGACGTCATCGCAGTTCCGCTGGGCGGTCGCTCCGCCCCACCCCGAACTGCCGCCCGACGAGGCGCAGCAGGAGTTGCTCCGCCACTGGCTGGCGGCCTGCGGCCCGGCCACGGAGGCGGACCTCAAGTGGTGGACCGGCTGGAAGGTCACGGACGTCCGGCGGGCGCTGGCGGCGATCGGGGCGGTATCGGTGACGGTCGACGGTGGGGCGACGGCCTATGTGACGGCCGACGACACGGAACCGGTGGCGCCCCCGGCCGAACCGTGGGCGGCCCTGCTCCCCGGTCTGGACCCCACGGCGATGGGCTGGCAGGAGCGTGACTGGTATCTGTCCCCCGAGTTGCGCCCGGCCCTGTTCGACGGCAGCGGCAACGTGGGCCCGACGGTGTGGTGGAACGGGCGGGTGGTGGGCGGTTGGGCCCGGAGACCGGACGGCGAGGTCGGGTGGCGTCTGCTGGGGACGGCGGACCTGGGGCGCGAGGCACGGTCGATGATCAAGACGGAGGCGGCCCGGCTCGGGTCGTGGCTGGCCGGCACGCCGGTGACACCACGCTTCCGGACACCGCTGGAGAAGGAACTCTCCGCCTA